>NZ_FOJA01000002.1 GCF_900110535.1 Halobacterium jilantaiense | reverse complement strand
AGGACGGAGTTGTCGGGTTGAAGCTCTTGCCATTCATTGAGAACCCCGGGATTACGTTCGTCTACAGGGTCGGCTTCGAGGACGGAACTGGCGAGACGATTCAGGAGGAGTTGGTTCCGGTCTTCGTCGATCTGGGGACAAAGAGTCCGCGGCGGCCCGTCGGCGAGCAGGTGCTTGAGGCTGAGACGATTCGAGCCAGCCCCGATTCGGGAGCCGTTCGGGAGCTGCTGGTCAATCGCGACGAGCTCGAAGCCGCTGCCGAGGAGTACGTCGCAAACATCCTGGGGACAGTCCAGAGCGACATTTCGGCGGACCGAACCACTGAGGTTGAGCAGGAACGAGCGAATTTGGAGGCGTATGCCGAGGCAGAGCGTGAGCGGATTCAGGCTTTTATTTCGGAGTACCAGCAGCAGGCTGCCGCTGGAGAAGATATGGAGATTTCGATCCGAGGACAACGTCGTCGATTGGACCGGTTGGATGAGCGGGTGGATGAACGGAAGGCCGACCTTGAACGCCGCCGGCAGGTAATTTCACTTGCACCGGAAGTGGAGGGGTACTGTTTGACGCTGCCGATTCAGTGATGTCCGAGTGAGTTCCAATCTGGGTTAGCACGATATTCACGTTATAGCTCGATTCGAGTCTTCGGATGTGGAGTAGCCCGGACTGCAGCGTACCACAACCAATGGGGGATACATAGGAGACACCCACATAATTAACCAACTCTAGCGAGGCAATAGTTGGTTAACCGGTACCCCGGGAAAACAGGGTGTACCGAATCCTCGCTAAAATCCCGTAATGATAGCTACACTCTTGAACGGATGATGAAGCATTACGCACGGAGAATACTCTACCACAAACCGCAGAACAAAGCTAAAAATGAAGAGATATTGAGTTGAATCCGGTTCGAGAGCTCACGATTCCTTCCTCCGTCTTATCAACCCACGGTCCGGGAGAGAAAATCGAAAAATCGCTCAACGTTTTCTCGACCGAATTCATGAACATCTGCAGTATTCACCCCAGTCGGTAGCTCCAACATCGCTAAACTATGCCCGTTCTTCACAGAGTAGTCATTCTCGACAGCACCATCGTTGTCTGGATAGACCAACACACAAGGCGCATCATAGGCGGTCTGATACGCTACGACCTGATAGACATCGTTATTCTTGACGCCGGTCTTCCACTTGGCGTCCCCGACCAGCACTGGCTCACCGTGGCGCTTGACGACGAAATCAGGCCGCATACGAATCGGCGGACTTCCCCTGAGTAGATTGTCGGTTCGAGCCTGCCCTTCGACGCTCCAGCCATCTCGTTCGTCCACAGTTTCGCGTGCAGTTCTCTCCACCACCTTTTCGAACACGTCATTCATTCCGATCAACAGGGAGTACGATGCACCCTCACCGGCGACGATATCTTCGATGTAGATGTGTTTCAGCACGAGCCGAGACAAGACCAGAACCTTCTCATAGTAATCAGTAAGACGAGTCAGTTCGATCCGTTCGGCTTCCTCGATCGAAACTTCGCGGAGCGTCACTCGTCGTCTGAGCCGCGATTCGTATTCGCGTAGTTCGCCAGCGATCCCGGTGCCATCCACCACCGACGACAGCACGTTCGCAACGCAGAGAATCGTCTGGTTTAGCGTGGTATCATAGGTGAATTCGTCGTAATCGCACTCGAAATCCGTCTTACCGGGACCTCCTGCGAGCTGTCTCTGGACGTTTAGTCTGCCACGGAGATACTCTTCTGTTCCTTCTACATCGACGTACTCTCTCCTGAGACCTTGAGACAGAACTGCCTCCAGCTCTTCGAGAAACAGGGCTGCTACCGTGTCCACAAAATTCGTCCCGCTTTCGAGTTCCGTTTCGCGCGAGAGATGGGTTGGCTCTGCCCCGTTTGCGTATCGTAGTAGCGTGACTAGGTTTGGATCCCCGATCTTCGGTTGTATCTCAATAGTGGGTCCGTCGGGGAGAGCGACGACTCCGACTCGATGATCCGTGTGCAGTACGACCTGTTTGCCTCGTCTGTACTCCACTCGTAATCCATCGACCTGTGATTCGATCATCTCGATATCGTCATCGGACAGGTCGATTGGGTCCGATTCGTCGTACTCGGACAGCTCTATTAGGTCAGCAGTTGTCACTCCACTCCACCATCCTCGTCAACGAGTTCGGAAAGCGCGGCGCGGAGAGCGTCGGAATCGAAATCGGCGATCCGCTGTTCCTTCCAGTTGAATAGGTTCTCACCCCCGCCATCGAATATGTGCTCTTTGAGCCGCTCCATGTCTCCGAAGTAGTACTCATCGAGCAGCGGGAGTATCTCGTTCTTCCAGGACTCTACGAGACGCTCATCCGTGGTACCACCGATAAGGTAGGAGTGACCAACCTGTTTGCCTTTCCCGAGGTTCCCACTGTCTCGGATACGTTCGTTGATAGCACTGAGTGCGAGAATGGAGAGACCACCAAGGTCCTCTCCCTCTTCGACTGAAGCCTTGGTTTTGACATCCTGTTCACCATCGAAGCCAAGGTCGTCGTAGAGAACTTCGTAGTTCGGCGGGAAGTGTCGAAATCGGAATCGACGACGTATCGCGGCATCGACGAGTGCGATTGACCGATCGGCCGTGTTCATCGCCCCGATGATGTAGAGGTTTGGGGGCACTACGAGCCGATCCTCTGGATGTGGCAGCTCGTCTCTCATCTCGTTCGGCTCACCGAGTCGCTTGTCGCTCTCGATGAGGGTGATCGTCTCACCGAAAATCTTCGGGATGTTTCCCCGGTTCACTTCGTCGATGATGAGGATGTATCTGGGGGCCTCTGCTTTCGAATCGGCGTCTTCGTAGGCCTCGACGGCGTCCTCAGCCATCTCCTTGAACACGCCAGCCTCGGGTTCGTACACGAGGTCGCCGTCACGAGTTTTCGCCGTTATCCCCTCGATGAAGTCCTCATACGAAAACGTTGGATGGAACGTTACCATCCGAAGGCGGTCCTCAACAGCGTCGTCGAAGTGATCTTCCTCGTTCAGTCCCCTGTCTATCCACCACTTGGCGAAGTTGAGCGCGCCATAGGTCTTCCCGGTTCCTGGCGGGCCGTGGAAAACGATCTGTTTCTTGCGCTGGAGATGTTTCTCCACGGTTTCGAACCATGGTAACTCGTCGTACTCTGCGGAGTCCGGTTCTTCGATCAGTTCTTCATTCCACCTCCAGAAGGTGTCCAACCGTTCTCTGTACGCTTCGACCACGTTCTGGATCGATATTTCGTCTTCAGACTCGAACGACTCATCATCGTATTCCTTTCGAGGGACGTCGCTCCCGTTATCGATCCCGTATTCGATCTCATTTGGATAGAAATAGATGTACAGTTGATATGCTGATTTGTGATCTCCGAGAACACTCGGATACAGAACAGCCCACGAACGAGTACTCGGGATGTTGGTTGCGCCCTGATAGGTGACGTAGTGAGTGAACCGCCTCGGGGTCAAGCCCCGAGGCTTCCCGCGGATTAGTCGGACACGCCTCGGATACCATCGGGATGATGCCCTCTCACGGTATCTAAGGCCACGGTCGGGGCGTCCACGGCCCCCGATGCCTGCCGTCGCACCTTCCGCACTTGGGGAAGGCTGTTGAGAGCAGGCACATTCCAGTCTTGATGCTTCTCGATGCCTTTCACGGCGATGTTGACGCTCGCACCTCGGTCGCTGTGGTCTTGATGCTCACAGTCCCGGCACTTGAACCGCTTTTTGTGGCGGTTCGCCCGTTCCGTGTGTCCACACATCGGACACTGCTGACTCGTGAATTCAGGGTCAATCCACGCTGTTGGCACGCCCTCGAAGGCGGCTTTGTACGATGTGTAGTATTGTAGCGCACGGAACGGCAGGTGGTGCAAGCGTCGGTTCATCCGAGTGCCGTAGTCGATACTATCGCGCATCTCTTTGAGGTCTTCAAAGATGATACACGGTGTCTCGAACTGTTGGCACCACTCCACGATGTGCCGACTCACCTTGTGGAGTCGGTCACGGACGAACCGTTCTTCTCGTCCTTCCAGCGTCTCATGCATACTCGGTTTCTCGGCGTTCTGCACCCGCTTTCGCATCGTGAAGTAGCGGTGGCGCTCGAACTTGATTTCGGGGAAGTCGATGACTAATGTGTCCTCAACGCCATCTGCTGACAGCGCCGACAGTGCCACGTTGTCTTCGTTGACGTCCACGCCAATGGCTGTCCGAGAATCGTGTTTGTCACGGACGGTACGCTCGGTATTCGTGATGTTGACGTGCAACTCGGGCGTCCCATCGTGGAATAGTGCTTCTGCCGTTCCGATGTTCCACTCGTCGCCAGCGAGTGCCGCTCGGAGAATGTCGAGATGGGCGTCGTCACCTTCCAGCACGCCTTGGACGTGCTTGTAGGGTTTCGCGCTGATACGGAACTCCACGGTTCCGTCGTCTCGAAGCGTGAGGTTGTACCCTTCCTCGAAGTTGGCTCGAAGCGGGTACGTGCCGTCTTTGGTGTGGCTTGGCTGGTTGAAGTCGTCGTACTCGTAGTAGTTGTCCATTGCCCCGAGTGCTTTCGCAACGACGCGCTGTGTGGTGTTTTTCACGAGATCGGCGTCGTCGGCAACGCGGTCGGGGATTTCGTTCCAATCCACGCCCTGCTTGGCAAGACGGATAGTTTCGTTGTACGCCCATCGGGATTCGAGCGTGGCATCTTCCAGCAGACTCTCGTTGTCACTCTGGATGTTGAGTTGGAAATCCAGCGTCTTCACGAGAGTCTGCTCTTGTGCCATTTCTCTATCTCTGTGTAGCAGTTGGCTGTCCTTCAATATCAGCCATCCACGGTGAAAGTGGAAAACTCACACAAGCTTACGGCCTTCACCCTCGGGGTCAAGCCCCCGAGGCACTCGGCCTGTTCCGCCTGTAGACAGTTGGTCAGCGTCTATCTCGTTGCGTAGATAATCGAGTAGATCCTCGATATATGCCTCTACGCGGTCTTTGGCATAGTTGTAATAAATCTGAGCCAGGATCTTGTAGTCGTCCCACGAGTTCATGATGTTCTTCTCGTGGTTTGCATTCTCTCGTGCGGCGATTTCGTCGATATCTACGGATTCACCGTCAAGGATGGCATCGAGCACATCGTACCGGATTTTGGCTATTTTCTGGCGTCCTTCATACGCCTCAAGCTGATCTCTGAGAAATGCCTGTGGTAGCGTGCGAATTTCGTCGAGGAACATAGAGGTTTCCTCCTCGAACTCCTCTAACTGGCTAGTGTGTCTAAAGAGGTATCTGAGGATAAAATTATATCTACATTCCGCCGAGTGTGTTACAGTACCCACGAACTCTTGAGCGTCTTGGAGCGTAGCGCCGGCGAGTTTCTCGTTCAATACGTCTGACTGGATTGTTGAACAGTAGTTCCGATACAAATCGTATCTTCTCCCGACCGAGAGATCGCCGAGATCGGGGCTGTTCAACCCAGTGAAGTACCGAATGAAGGTCTCAAAGCTTCCCTCATCGTACAGCACATATCGGTCAGGGTCGGAAGTCGTCAAGAGAGCACTAATGACCGTGAGATCTATCCCTTGATTCGTCCTGAATCGCTCGATCCGATCTTCGAGTGGGCTCTCATCTTCGAATAGCGCTACCAAGTCTTCGACAAAATTTCCAGCGTCGTCAGCTACCTTCGCCTCCAGGTCATCGAAGTCTTCCTCGGACAGAATTGGGTGATCATCTCCCGTTGCTTCTCTCAGCTCCGACGTATATTCCGATACCGTGCCCGCAGTCAGATCGCGTTGATTGAGCCACGAATGGCCGCTATTCAGAACCTCTCGATTCCAATTCCTCTGGTCGTCACCAGCCGATTTGAAATCGAGGTATGTATCGGCAGCAGCGTGGAGGGCTCCTTCGTCGAGGTCGAATTCTCCTACTGAAACCACAGTAACCATATCTCCGGTATTGACAGAACGGATAAAATAACCTTGTCCTCGGGGAACTCTCAATTCACAACGTCAGACACCCAAATTCGATGGCTGGGAGCACCTCACAGTCATTTTCTCCGAAAGGAGCCTTTCAGATTCGTACAGCAATATCCCCAACCGGCAAAGCCTCTGTGCCTATGGCTCGTAGCTCACAGTATGCCCTACTGCCCGAATTGTGGGAGCCAAGTCAAGGCGGTTCACCACTACTGCGGATCCTGTGGACAGGCACTGTCCGAGATTGCAGAGTCTGAGAGCGACCCGCCGATGGCAGTCGATAGGGATGGATTCCTGTCACTGCGTTCGCTCTCGTACGTCAATGAACTACTAGAGGGAGAACAGGAACTTGACTGAGATTCTGTCTCCTACACACAGCTCTCGCAAGAGGTGAGCGCTGCATTCGCGGACTTCGCTCGTCTTGCGATAGTCAACGACCTCGATCTTCTGCAGCTCTGGGCGACGGGTTCAAACACGAATGCAGTGAGTAAATCGGTTGATGATATGAATAATAACCAGTTCCAAGAGTGGCTTGCTGCAATTGGGCTGGGACGAACTCTTCGGATGTACGATGACGCACTACATACGGAGTTCGAAGACGAGTTCGACGACAGACTACAGAAACTGATCGAGGTCGCGAACGAGAAACTCGACGACGGAGAGCTATCGGAGTAGTTCTACACTGCACGAGCGAGATGGTCTGTTGAACTCTGGGTCGTTCCCTACTACGATTCCCTTGCTGAGATGGTATACTCAGCACGAAGATAGCTTTTTGATGATCCTGTACAGAATTTAGAAGGCGTGCATGGCGGACGCACCGGATACTGAACGGCAGGCAGCTGAACTCGATACAGGAGAGGTTCTGAGCGTGTCACAACTGAACGGCCAGATTACATCGGTCGTCTAAAACACGCCTGCCCTCAGCGGCGTCCGCTGGATTGGCAAAATCACTGACCTCCACTAGAGTAGTACGGCACTCGATTTCACGCTCACCGGGGCGACGTCAAACTCCCCGGTTTGGTCTTGGAAAACCGGTATTGAGACATGGACGCGGAATTTAAACACGGAATCGAGGTTATTCCGTTCTACGACAGTCTACGATATCTTCGATGAGGGCTTCAGCTTGTGCTTCTACCGGTTCGGATTTCCCCTCTGAGGCATCCGCTTTTTCATCTGGATCGAAGGTCGGAAGTTCCTGTTCCCAGCCCTTCTCGGCGTAGCTGTCGTCGGGTGCTGACTCGAAGAGGTGAATGAGTGAATCGAGCGATTCGAGCCGTCGCTTTAGCTCACTGGCTCGGATTGGGTCGACGTAATAGACGTTGTCTGCTCGTTCGATAAGCCCGTACTCAAAGAGACGAGCCATCGTGCTCGAGATGGCGGTCTTGTTGAGGGCTGTTCGATCTGCGATTTCGCGTGGGGTGAAGCCGTATTCGCGGTGTGCGAAAAGGAAGCTAAGAGCGCAGTACTCGTTCGTGTCCGGCTTGATCGGGAACCGATCGTCACTCGTGAGTTCGTCAACCGGAACGGGCATCCGTACCAATATCTGTCGGCGGACGATAATACGATTTTCGCAGACGGATATGCCTCAGCAGATCTCCTAAAGATATTTCAGAGGATTTCGCTGCTGGCCCAGTAGACGTATAATTCGACACTCGCTGCCCAATCCTGTAGAGACTTAATGGCCAGAAGCGGGATGCGCATCGCCATCCCGATCATTCTCGATCGGTTCGTAGTCAGCGTCTTTGCCGACTGGCTTGAACCCGGGAACGTAGCTGAAGCGTTTCCCTGGCTCGCTGCGGAACATCAACGGGAACCTGCCACGATCATCGCGAGCCCGGTACTGTGGCTCCCACTCTCGGAATTCCATCGTCGGTTTGGCAATCTGTGGGGCAGGCAGCTCTGCACGCTCCAGATCTGGTAGCTCAAGCACGCGCACCTCGAGTTCACGCGCCAAGTTCTCGGTCCGAGGCGTCAGCTCAGTCGTGTGACAGAGCACCGGCATCGCACGACAGGCAAACGCCACCGTACACAACCGGAAGAGCGCCGTCGGTGTGATTGGGTCGTCTGTCCAATCTTTACACTGGGCGACAATCCAGTCGCTGGGCTGCTGCTGTTTCTCCCGTCGTTTAGCGACGACATCTACCTCCAGACTGTAGAGGTGCTGGCGTGTCGCTGCACGGTATCCCCAGCGTCCGAGTGCACGCTCAAGTTGATACTCGAGCCACCGTCCATCACCATTACCACGCCCCCCGACGTGCGGATCAACGTTGTCGGGATTGATGTCCTCTGCGTCGGCGAGAATCGGGCTGTCTTCCGGGACCGATGACAGAATGTCTCGGAGGGCTGTGGCGTACTCGAGGGCTGTTGTGAACTTCTCGGCGGGTTGTTCGTCGTAGTGGTGGGCTGGTGGCTGTACAGTTCGGAGTGAGCGAATCAGCCAGCACAACTGCCGTTCGATGTGGGTGACTGCATCAGCGTAGTCATCCGATGAATCAGGAGTGCGCTCGTCTGCTGAGTCAGCATCTCGGTCTGGCTTGGGCAGCATCCGTTCGGCTTCAGTAATCGGCTGGCTCGCGAGGAAGAGAAGCCGACGGGCGAACATCCGTTGGTCGGTGGGAAGCGAATGGTCACTCTCGAGCATTTTACGGAGTGCCTCGATTGTCTCCGTCAGCAGGCTCAGGCGGCCATCGTACTCCTCTGGAGTGTGCTCATCCGTCGTCATTGGTGAGTGGGCTTGGAGTGAACTGCAGGCGCGTCAGCGGCGTCTCTGACAGCGACTGGACAGCGGGCTGGCCTTGCTGCTGGAGGTGGTGGTAGAGTTCCTCCTTGTCGGTGACAGTGTACCACTGGTGGCTATCCTGCTCGCGGTATCGCAGTTCATCGTCGACAGCCGCAACCACGCCTTGTTCGGCTGTCGCCGTCGAATCGAAGACGAGAACATCCGGATCAGGGTGCGGCCAAGTGCCGCGGATCCATTCGAGGAGCGTGTCGAGTGTCGGGGGATCCACGGGGTCTGGATAGCGTGGTTCCGCAGGAGCACTGATCGCAACATCGTGGACAGTGTCGTGTCCGCACATCCGCCAGCCGGAGCCAGTCCACTCAAGTTCACGGCGAGTCCAACCGTCGCCACCGCTGTCGGGGTCGAGGACCAGTCGCCGCGGCGGCGTACCGGGTGGATTCCATTGGAGAACACACGACCCACCGCCAGGACGTATGTCATCGGCTGCTTGGCGCTGGTGCTCAAGCAGTGCAGCGTCGACCTGCGAGCGTGCGCGCCTCAGTGTGGCGAGCGGATCTGCATCCGGTGGAGCTGCTGTCTCATCAGTCTCGTCGACGACTTCAAACAGCCGGTGGAGGCGGGCGTCGATGTCTCGAAGCGTCTCGAGGGTACGAGCGTGTGAGTCTGTCATGTGGTCTCCTCCGAGCCCGGGATGTAGCAGGCCGTCTGCAGCCGGCGTATGTACTCCGCGAGCGGTTCAGTTGCGTCCGCCGAACTCACAGTCTTGGACCGGTCGTCGTAGTCGACTGCATCGACTGCATCGAGCGTTTCGAGATGAGTCTGCGTGAGTGCGATGTAAACCGATGTCCGTTCGTCGCTACCGACTTGGCTGGGGTCAATCTCGTTCTCAATCGCCGCAATCTCGACAGCGAGATCGCCGGCAGTAACCGCTTCTGAGGTCCGTGAGAGCGAGAGGATTACGCGGCGCCGGCGGCTGTTCGAGACCGCATCGAAGACGCTGGCTGGATCCATTGGGATCGCCAACGACATTGTCTCTTCAGGAGCCATCAGAAAATCCCCTCAGTAAGAACGTCACCCTGACCGATGAGCAGGCCAATCATTGTCTGTCTCTCCGCAAGCACCTGGCCGTTGTTGTCTTGACACAACCACCCGAGGTACTCGCCAACTGCATTGAGTGGCAAGCCACTATTGATGGTACTGTCGTTTCGCGTGGTGAGTCCATCAGGATAGGTAGCGAGCTGTACAATCCGCCGTAGTCGTGGGTCGGTTTCTGGAGTGACCGTTGCCTCCCGAGAGACAAAGTTATCACTCCTGACCCGGTCAATTTCCGTTGCTGTCATTGGTTGGCAGCACGGCGCTTCCGGCGTCTACAGCGCCGGAGGTCGCTTTCTGGGGCCGTGCTAATCCTTCGTAGTGTAGGAACTACTGTTTATATTTGTAGCCCAAGTTCACTACGAGCGATTCGACAGTCAGAGTTGCTGTACTCTCCGATACCAGTATCCTGTTTACCTATCTCTTAAGAACACTCCGTTCCACTCGGTGGTCAAAAAGAGGTCAAAACAAAACTCACCGTTCAATCAGGATACCTTCCGCACCGTAAACGGTGCATAAGAAGGTCAAACATGAGGGATAGGCAATGAGACAGTGACGGAAGATGTCGACTCTCAACCTCAGGAGTTGTTGCGGACCATCTTTTGAATGGCCGTGACGGTTCTGAGCTATCCGTCCCTGACAACGTGAGAATGTATTTCCGCGCCGTCGGTTGGAGTTCGTCAGTCCCACGCTCGGTTCGTCTTCTAGTGTCGGCAATCGCCCGTCGATCGTTGGTGCCTGTCCCTTAGTGATTCGCGTCTGCCTCGTTTCCCTCGATAGGTGAGCACTGGCGCCAGAAGAAGGGTTGCACTTCCTGTGTAAGAAAGAGGACAACCCAGTGGTTGTGGGTGCGGTAGCTACCTCAGAGCCTTGACTGCGTCATGAGGACCGGGCAACTCCCGGTCGAACAGCCACGCCGCGTATATAACTGTAAAGGCTACGGGAACCCATGCTGTGAGCTTTCCTGTAGCCAGTTTGGTGAATGTCCCATCCAAGTGCCACGAGGCAAGCAGTACCGTGAGAAGGAACCCGAGAACCAGTCCGATCCCTGCCTGCCGTCGGACGCTCATGTTGGGGTAGTGCTCCAGATCTGGATGCATTGCCATCCCGCGGTGTTTGATATTTCCCCACGTTGCTGCTGTGTGGCCAGCAGCGACGGCCATGTGACTCGTGAGGTAGGCGACCTCTCCGCCACCGGGAACCAATGCTTTCGCCTCTTCCCAGCCCTCCAGCGTAGCCTGTCTAGCTGTCTCGACGAGATCAAACGTCGCGTCACCATCAATGTCGCCGGTGTCGATGTTTCCGATCTCGTCAGCAGGCTCGAGGTCGGCGACCGGTTCAGATAGTTTTGGATGGGCGAACTGTTCGAACGTATCGAACCAGCTCCCATGAAGAGGGTCGTTGTACGACGTACTCGGAATTCGAGCAGACCGTGACCCTTGCGCCGAGGCTGCAAAGTCGTTGTCTCGACGAAACTCCGCGTAAGCCGTTGTATACTCAGTGTACCAGAAGTTACGGAAATGTCTCGGGGTCGGCTTCTCACCGTTACGAAGCGTCTCATCGACGCGGTCGCCAATCGCTTCGATAGTCTCCCGAACCCACTGAGTCGACCGTGCACCGTCGTTGGAACTGTCAGATGGAAACAGCGCTGTGTCGTTGCCCGGGACAGTCTCGACGAACCGGACCCATTGCTTGACAAAATCTTGGCACAAAATGATAGGGACGAGGGAGGGGCCATTCTTTCGATGAGTTGTAAACTCGACATACGGCCGCACCTCATCGAAGTGGATGTCCTGGATCGCCTCGGGATCACAGAAGTCACTCGGTCGCCACCCCATCACAGCCAGACAGATCATCACCATCTGCTCGGTCCGTGTCTCGCAGGCGTCGAAGTACGCCTTCACGAGCGATGTGGAAGGGGCAACCGTGACCGGCGTCGAATCTCCACCCCAGCCAATCTTCTCGACCAGCGGCGTCAGCGGGTCATGGTCGATTACGTCTTCATCCTCCATCTGCGCGAGAAGATCGCGGAGTGTCGTCACATAGTTGTACCGCGACTGACCGGTTTCGAACTCGTTCTTGAAGGCCCGCATCATCTGTTTCGCCCGATTGAAACAGACCGTGCGCTCGCCGCGGCCGAGTTCGAAGATATCGCTTGTGCCGATCGCCTCTTTGGCGATCTCCATCGAGCGCCGGATATGACTTCGCGTCGAGGGAATACTCCTCCCATTGAGCCGGCCGCCGACGTTGTCTACGTACTCTAGCCAGCTTTCAACGCGGCGAACTGTCTCGGGATTGTTACATGGATAGTCTTTGTACCGCCGCTCAAACCCACACTCTTCGAGGAGCCACTCATCAGGGCGGGTGTCAAGTTCCCGAACGCGGTGTAGAAAGTACCCGAAACCATTCTCACGCAACCACTTGTGGGTCGGCTTCTCGTTCGTGTTGTAACCCTGTTCCGCTCGTTTTTGTTTTACCTCGTCAACGAACCCGTTACGAAGATATTCCGGGGTCCATTTTCGTGACATGATCAGCACTGCTCGCTGAAGGGTAAAATTTGTTACTAGGGTGTCGCTTGTTAGCCGGTCCAAACGGGCTACGAATCTTGATCGTCGTTGTTTGAGACGCCCAACCCTGAAACCGCAGGACGAGAGGACTACCTTGTATGGACATCAAAATCTACAATGTCGTTTGAAAACGGAACAAATCGCACGACACAACGGCCTTCAGGTGGCAAATCGGACTATTGTTCGCTGGCTGTCGGTAGTGGAACAACCAACACACAAGCTAAGGGTGCTGTGTCGTGGAGAAGTGTCTTTACTGGGGCAGCAGACAACTGAAGGCCTACCGCTGCCTACACTCGGCTGTACATCGACTCGGTCACTACGGCGCGTCGCTGGTTACGTACGCCCCTGTCGGGTTTGTACTCGCTTCGTTGGGCCTCGTCGAGCTCGCCCTGGCCGGCGGCGCCGTCACCGTCGCGTGCGCACTCCTGCTCGACTACTACGACGATGCGCAGTTCGCCCGTGAGCACTACATCGCGTTCCGGAATCAGGTGGTCTCACAGTTGGAGTGTGACGGTGCAGCGGCGTGCTGGCACCTCACTGGCGAGAAGATCGACGCCGCGATGGCGACCATTACCGACGACGTCGTCGCGCTCCCCGACGGTGGACGGCCGTCACCAACGCTCCCCGAGAACTGGCGAACCGTCTCTCGCCCGGACCGGCGGGTCTTCCAACGCGCTGATCGCGACCACTACATCGTACTCGGGGATGGAAGCGACGATTGGCTGGTCGTTCTCTGCAGCCAGGGCGACCGTGTATATCCTGCTCCGCTCGTACATCGGACGGTTGCCGAGGAGGCTGACGTGGAACGGGTAATCCGGGAACTCGCCGAAGAGAGCAACGACCTCATCGAACCCCCGGAGGGGGAGCACTGATGGAGACACTTCGACTGGCGCGAGCCACCCACCAGCTCCTCGAACGTGGTGTCGAGGCGCTCGAGAAAATCGGGCGCGAACTGGAGCGGTATAATAACCGGCACGAACCCAAGCACCAGGCGACCGACGAGTAAGCTAACTGTGGCTATTCCGTGAGGAAGTCGGTATCCGAGTTGCGCATCTCAATCGAGACTGGATTCGACCTTTCCTCAATATCTGTCCCGATGTCCCAGGTGTCCTCACCTAACGGGCCAATGCGTGGAGTCGAGTCAAACTCCCCAGGCAGCCCGCGATACGTGCCACCAGCCAGCAGGTGATCCAGCGTAGCCACCAAATCGTACCACTGTGGTTCGGTAAACTGCGCCGTCACGCCGGCTTTCTCCCCCGAACCTAAGTCCACCTCGAAGATTTCGTCGCCTTCGGCCTCGTCGACAAGACTCCGGATCTCTAATTCTAAGAGATCCTCCTCCCCGAAGCGGCCCTGCAGCCGAAGGTGTTCACTGTCGCCCCGAATCGGGAATGTTGCCAAATCGATCACTTTGCCCTGTCCACGGATCGTCGCCCCATTGAGATTCGTAATGTTCAGCAGAACCGTGAGCAGCTGTTGGATAGTCTCGCCAGTGAACCAGAGATATCCACCCACCCACGAACCACCGCCAAAGTTCAACTTTAGCCCTGGCTCGTCAGTATCCTCGAACCACTCCAAGGCCAAGCGAGTGTAGCCGCCCATCATTTCATCTTGGTCGACATCGGAGTCGAGGAGGTACGGGCCAGCTTTCACTCCACGGAGGAGGTAGTATCGCACTCGCTCCTTTGAGAACTCATCTTCTGTTCGGTCGGAACCTGTCCAGTCGTCAATGTCAAGCCAGCTCCCTGCGGACACATCCAAGTCGGCTGACTCGATAATGGGTTTCGCGTAAGCGACGGGGTCGGGATGCTCGACCCGTTCGGCTTCTTCCTCGGTGAGGTATAGGTTCGATACTGGCTCAAGCCACGGGAATTCGAGATCTCCATACCCGACCTTCCGTTCATGATGATTCTCTAGGTAGCCATCGTACTTCGGCGTCTGATGCGTCGCTTCGCGAACGATGTCGACGACACCGGTGTCGTCTACGGTGATGAGGCCAACTGTATCAAATCCGTGCTGCTCAAGAAACGTGACTGCGCGCTCGCTAAGCGTTGTTGGAACAGCAAGATAGAGTTTTGAAAGAGTTTCAGTTGCTAAGAACTGTTCTAATTGCTCGGTTTTCCGAGAACCCGGAAAAGAGCTCTCACCCTTTGCCTCGATACCGATGACGGCATTCGATTCGGGAGTTTCGACCGCTGCAGTCGGATCAATATCCCCTTCGAAGGCCAGAATGTCGATTGGACGGGTGGGCGTGTCCGACTCCAAGTCATTCGGGATCTGGGCTTCCGGGATGCCGCCAAAATGAGTCCAAGTATGATGTCGCACCCACGGTTCTTCAATCGAGGAAATCTGGCCAGTGGTATCATCGCCAGCACATACTGGCTCGGCATCCCGGACGATCGACGGCGTCGGACCGTCACCGGGAGTAAGCAGGCTCGAAAAGTCGGATTTAGATCCGTTCTTTTCGATTGGGACCTGAATCACACCCAACTCCTCCGGAAGTCGTGTACGTCGTAGCTCTTGAGCGGCCTCGTCAAGAGAAATCGGCTCGTTGTCCTCGGGGGAACGACCTAACAGCTGCCGAATTAGGTCCTCAACGGTACGATGCTCCAGCGAGTAGGCAAGAAAGTCTGTAGAGATCGCATCTCGAATGTGAGTGATGACCTCCGACGGTGTGTACCAGTCCTCATCAACGCCCGCAGCTAACCGATAGCTTATCGCACGGATACTCATCTGGTCGACAGGATCCGATTCCGGATTGGTCCCAAGTTTGTCGGCGTCGGGAGCAGCAAAGTACAACTGATCGAGGGCTCCGCTGTCGAGATACCGATGAGTTTGGGCATAAATATCTCTATCGAGCCCGAATTCAGATGCTCGCTTCAGCTCGACCCCGATAATCTCTCCCGACGGTGATTCCGCGAGCAGGTCGATGCGACCAGTCCCGATATTGACCTCACCATCGACTGTGTATCCCTTAGACTCCTCCAGCCAGTGCCAAGCTCGCTGCTTGGCCAATGCCTCAAGGAATGACGCCACAATAGTTGACTGGAGTTTGTCATAGCGAGTAAGCGTTCCGGTTCTATTGAACCCAGTTGCGGTATCCACCTCAGCAGGGGGCAGTGCACCTGAACAACCAGACAACCACCTATTCGCGTTGGCGTTGTTTTTGCGCCCGGGAGAGGGGCGCAGGGCGCGAGACGATGCAGGCGCTCGTCGATGACCGTTCCTGTTCTGAGGTGCTGCAATGAAAGATCCAGAGTCCAGAACCATCTTCGCCGGCGTCGATGGGCGTACCGACACCGAACTACCCGAGTGGTACCGACAGCGTCGCGGGAATGCAGAAATCGTGACGTTCGCCGAAGCGATTCGTGAGCTCCCGCAGGCCGTCGAAACGACCGTGGCGTACCAGAATCCGTACACCGACGAGTGGGTCGAAACGGAGCGGTTCAATGCGCTCGTCGAACCGAGTCGGGCTCGCTCGCAGGCCCAGAAATCGGACGATGAGACGGACCCGCTGTTCCATATCCCGACCGACTCCTACTCGATCATCAACCCGGTCGACGTCTACGGCCCGCTGGAGGAGGTCCTCCGCGAGGAGACCATCGACGGGACGCCGCTAGGCGAGGTGATGTTCGGCGAAATTCGGCGCTACCGGGGTGGCGGCGAGGTCCACATGGACATCATGTTCGACGGCCTCGAGGTGCGTCTCCCCGGCCGATCGGACCCGATCACGATGGGCGTCACGTCGGGCTACGACTTCTTCGGCGAGCACGCCGTCTACGTGGAGGGGTTCGCCCAGGACGGCTACTGCTCGAACACGATGCGCTCGCTCACCGACAAAGAGGTCATCAAGCACGTCGGCGACGTGCGGAATTTCCGGACCTGGTGGGAGGAGCTCCTCGCACAGGTCGAACTCGTCGCCGACGACCTCTTCGAATTCATCCGGGACGCTCAAGACATCGACCTTGACTTCTCAGAGCTCCCATTCACCGTCACGGAGTTCTACACGCTGCTGGGCTTCCCGGAATACCTGGCCGAGCGTGCCGCTGGCGATGCAGAAGCCAATGCGGCGTCTCCCTTCGAGATCGATATGTGGACACTGCATTCCGGCGCGACGTACGCACTCACCCACTTCTTCCAAGGGAAGGAGGGCGCATCCCTCGATCAGTACGTCCGCATTGCCAACGACATCCTGTTCAACCCGGAGGGAACCATCGAGCGCGTCGAGCAGGCCTACGAGGAGCAGTTGGAGGGGGACGGCGACGACGGATCGCAAGCATCCCTCGCCGGCGAGCGGGCGCTCGCGAGTATCGAGCGAGTCAGCGACGACCTGCAGGAGAAGGTCGGTCAGTTCGAGGAGCGCGAGGATGCGCTTCGTGAACGGTTCCAGGAGGCGATGGGCTAGAACCAGTCGGCGGTAGCGGGCGATAAGGATGTGCTTGGACTTGTACGCGAGAGTCGGGTAGTCTATAAGACTCCCTGAGACTGAAGGTGTCGAGTGAAGAATTCGGGGATCTTCCCTCGGCGGTTTTCAAGGAAATCTTCTACATTATCGACGCCAGGCGGGATTCCTAACTGCAACGCGACCGATCGGTCTACACCTTTCGACATGAGACGCAGCTCCCCAAAGTTCATCGACCCCATCTCTAGCATCTGGTCGAAGTTGCTTGCCCACTTACCCATCTCGTAGTCGGATTCTTCTAGTATATCGACCAGCATCCCGTAATACTTGACCAGAATAAATCGAACGTCGTCGTTCACGAGGTCAAGGATTGTTCTGATACACTTACTCAGCCCCTCATCCTCAACGTTTGCTTGCCTAGAATCAATCATGGAATGGTAGGTCTCTCCCCGAAGCCACTGGTTTGCAACTACCACTATCGGCTCTAGTGCTCCGTGCTTGGTTTCTCGGTTTGGGGGGTCAATCCCGTATTCATCATCCTTAGTGAACTTGAAGACCTGATTCAACTGTTGGGTGATCCGCATGAGTTTATCATAGCTATATTCTGTCGTATTCTCACCAATCACCCATTTTTCCGGGTTCTGCATTACCAGCCTGTAGAGCGTGTTCTGCTCCACGGGATCGACAGTTGGGTTCCGCCTCAGCAGTTTCTCCGGAATTTCAATATCTTCGAGAGTCCGGTCGAGTTCGTCTTTCGCTGAGGAGATATCCGAATCTGAGAGCCCCTTGTTGGAGAGATATTCGTCGACATCGTAGTCAGATTTGAGGTAACGAGAACGAAGGAGAATCGATGTGTACCGAGTTGAGGCATCTTTGAGCTGCCGAAGGTCATTGCTTCCGAGCGCGGTAATGAGTTTGTTTGGATTATCAGTAGCCTGTGAGGTAGCAGGGTTGACTGATTCCTCTGTATCGCTATTCAATTTCTCATCTACCCACTCGTCATCTTCAGCCTCAACGCAATAGATAGAACCGTACAAGCGGGAATCAACGCGGCCGACCCGTCCGACGAGGTTCTGGAAGTCGAGTTCTGACAGCTCATCGTCTCCGCGATATGCACTGGTCAAAAAGATTTTCTCCGCGGGGAGGTTCACCCCCTCCAGTAGAGTGGAGGTACATACGATTGTGTCTAAACCCACTTTCGAGCGATAGAGATCTTCTATCTCTTCCCTTGCAATCTTTGGAACTCGACCATGGTGGAAGGCCACTCCTTTTTTAAGATGATCGATAAGTGGGTAGTTTTCGTGGATCGTATTCTTCAGGAATTCGGTGAGTTCATCGATTCTCGCAGACGTTATTTCGCGGTCCCGGTTGTTCGCGATTGCGTCGGCCCGATCCTCAGCTAGATTAGTTTTACTGGCATATACTAGATTCTGGCTATTCTGCCCATATTCATCGATTATAGTGGTCAATGCTCTAGTCTTGCTTTTGTTGACCGTCGTATACGTGAGATCGTCCGGTTCGGCTATCGTGAACTCTAATTTGTCTCCAGAAGGACTGTAGAGGACGACATCGACCATCCGCCTGGATCCGGATTGGTTTTTTGCGCTCTTGAACCGCATAATCGCCTTCATCTGAAGGACCGGTGTAAATGCGGTTTTGATCTGTACGACCTCTCGGTCAGTCAGATTGCTCAGAGTATCCTGTGGCTCCTCAAGATAGGGGCCGGCAGCGACGATTTGAGTTTCCGGCCAAGATTCGCTGAGTAGCTGGATGATATCTTCGAATAAGACACCTCTCTGCCCATCTTGGATATTCTGGATTTCGTCGAAGAATATCAGGTCTGGGTCAATTCTCGCCCTAGTGTCCTCATCAATGAGCCGCAGACACCGCTCAGGTGTAACTACCAAGAACGAGTTTGAATCTGTATCTGGGTCCTCCGATTCCTCCTCAAAATATGCGCCGGTTCTGACCTCAATCTCTTGCTCTCCCTCTAGATAGTCGTTAAGACTGGAGAGTTTCTCACTCACCTCCGCAATGAGTGCTCTAGTCGGGACGACGTAGATTGCTTCAAAACCATCCTGGTTTTCAAGCTCTCTCTGGATATATTTCCGGAGTATGAATGACTTCCCGGAAGATGTCGGACCGGATATCGCGATATCCTTCCCTGCCTGAAGGGCATTTAGGATATCCTTCTGAAAGGAGGACAGTACAGTCCCATCACCGAGCTCGTGCTGCTGGAGGTCAGAGCTCAGCTCAAGGCCCAACGCAGAATCAAGCGATGAAATGAGCCTCTCCTCAAAGCTTACATCTGCTTGTTCTCGCCGAACAGTATTGAACGTTTGAAGATTTCCGATGCGAGAGAGAACAATATAGAGGTACCGTTCGTACATCTCCTCGTCATCAGTCCCTCGCTTCTCAATATATGCGAGAATCGCAAAAGAAAGAGCCTTGGACTGGTGTTCCTCGTCATCGCTGGACGCGAGAAGTGATGCTACCCAAGCACTCTTTTGGAGTTTACTCTCCGAATTGTGATCCCAACGATAATCAGTAACGCCGAGATCATTATAGAGCAGATCTTTTATCAGTGTATCGAGACATTCATTAAAGAATTCTAGGTCCGCTGCGTTTTCGTATGTAGTAGACATTAGTGGTTCGTCGTCCAGGGGTAGATAGCCGTTTTGACGTTCTCTACAAACCGATCTTTGTCCTCTAGAGGGAGGAAAAAGAAGGTCAGCCAGTGCTTTCGAAGATGACTGTAGTCATCCTCCAGAGAGTCCGTTACCTTGGAGAGTAAGTCAGTATCCTCAACATGGTCTTGGAGCTGGTCTACTAGTTCCTGATCGTCCTCAACCGGCTTTGTCTGGAATTCCTCCAGCTCCTCATCTTCATACCCAACGAAGATGGGATGCAACATTTGATAATCTTGAGATTCACCTGTGAAAAGAGATGAAAGCAGTTCGATCTTCTCTTTCGAGAGATTGTCGCTCGGATTACCCATAGCAACCGTTAGCTCGTGCTGATTTCGGAGTTGACTATCTTCTCCGTGGAATCGATCTGTGCTGTCAAGAGCTTCCTCAATTCCACTATCCAAATCGGTGTACATTTTTGCCTCACCAATTCCCAACGTAGGAGTTCCTTCGTATTCCCCGAAGAAGAGACCGTCAGACCCCTTTACTTGGTCAGTTGGGTTCTGTTTCCATCCAAGCTTGTGTGACATCATAGGGATGTCAAGGAAACCTTCAACCATCGTAAATAGAATCAGCTCCCCCCACTTGCCATCCATCTTAGCATCATCCTTGTAATCTGAGAGCTGCTGCGCTTCAAGATGGGGGCGTTCAGACTCCTGAATCTCTTCTTCCGACAGCGCAAAGAACATGAATTTGTTCCGAAGAAAACTCACGAAGCCGTCATAATCCAAGGTTCCGTAACTTGGGCTGACGATGAAAGAGGACGCCTTGATTTTGTCTTCACCCCATTCACCAGCATCAGAGAGGTTATCCAGTAATTCTGACTCCTCGATTACGGTGTGCTCTGACCAAGGAACTTCTATTTCATTCTCCATTTGGGATTCTGTTTAGTTGCAAGAAGATTCAGCCCCTGGGGCAAAAACCTATTCCAGAACGACATATGGGATATGAGGGATAGGCATTAGGACATTTAGAACTGATCTCGTGGACTCTTCCCAACCTCCAGCCAGTGAACACCGATAAGCTCCGTTTCAACCTCCTCGCGCTTGTGCTGAGCGTCGTGCTCCCCAAGTTCCGAGTAAGAGAACAGCAACGTCTCATCCCGGTTCCGCCGGTGGCGATACAGCCGTGACTTGAGATTCGAGCTCTGCCCGATGTACTCCAGAGGTGGTGCCTCGTCCTCGCGCCAAATTCGGTATAGCCCGTCATCCGTCGGAATCGACGTATCCGCCTTTGCCAGCGGTCGCGGCGACGCCCACCAAAGGCCCATCCAGTCTTCCGATAGCACGTCGTCGCTCCTGCTCCAATCAAGCGGCCCAACGCCATCCTCTGTGTTGGACTCCGTCTCACCCGGTTCAAGCGGGCCGCCGCGTTCCTCTCCGCTGCGATACGTCGACTGCCGGTAGCCGTTGATGATCCGACCGAAATTCGCTGTCGGACTCTCACCCGTTTCGCGTCGGTATACTGCAATCAGCGCGTCCTCGAACGCCTTTCGGGCCTGCTTGTCCTCTGCGAGTGTCGGCGTCGCACCCGATACCTCCAGCTTCTCGCCGTCCTCCTGCTGGACAGCCCAGATACACGGTGCCGCGGTGTGTGGATCGCGATACGGCATTTCGTCAGCGAACGCCCCGTGGGCGAGCGAACGAACACGCCCGCGAAGGCTCCGCCCAGTCTCACCGATGTACTCCAGTCCGGCACGGGCGGGGTGGCGAATACGGTAGAGACCCTCGTCAGTGGAGAACGTAGATAGATGGTCACCATCGGGATCGAGAGTCCCCCAGTTCGACCAGTTGACACCGAGCCAATCGGCGGCGTGGAACCTAGATTCGTTCATTATACCACGACAGCGTCTCTCCCATCCGTAGTCCCTCGGTCGGAATCTTGACGTCGACGGGCTTGTCGTCGAGCAGCGGCAGGAGTTCCTCGTAGTACGACTTCCCGGCATGAATGACGAGCGTGTTCCCCCCTGCAAGCAAGTCGCGCTCTCGTA
Source organism: Halobacterium jilantaiense (assembly GCF_900110535.1). Taxonomy (NCBI): domain Archaea; kingdom Methanobacteriati; phylum Methanobacteriota; class Halobacteria; order Halobacteriales; family Halobacteriaceae; genus Halobacterium; species Halobacterium jilantaiense. The sequence goes on along the minus strand of NZ_FOJA01000002.1, from coordinate 111,386 downwards.
GCTGTTTGAGGACGTTTTGACTCCACTCCCGCCGCTCTTCAACGCTAGCGTTGTTCAGCGTCTTGTCGTAGGGCTCGATCGGCGAGCCGTCTGGATCGAGAACATGGTACTTCGCCGAAAGCACGTACCACCCGTCATGATTCTCCTCAGCGTAGCTTCGAGCCTTCCGGAACAACGCAGAGGGCTCGTAGAGTTTCCTCGGCGTCGACGATGAATCCACCTTTGCTTTCGTACAGCTCACCAAGCCGATCTCCATACCCTGTCCGTCCATCGTCACGCGAAAATACGTTCCGCCTGATGAACAGAATTCGCTAGTTACAGCCAAGTGACTTTTGCACAGCCCTCACTTCGCTGACTGCGTGCAGAATGTCCACGTCTCGCCGGTGTGACTTTGCGTTCTGTTTTTCGTGCCCCCTGAGAGGGCGAGGGCTCCTTCGAAAGCTCTCAGAGGTGACTTCCAGTGAGTCAACAACAGAGTCCCGACAACGTCTCGATCGACGAGATCCCGGTCGATATCGATACCACGCAATCAGCAGAAGTCGATTCCGCTGACGTCCCCGACGAATCAGCTGGTCGTGCTGAAAGCGGCCCGGTGGTGGTACATTCACGGCAAGGGCGGCTCGGATCCCGCCTTCCAGTGGGCCATCGAATGGGCGCGTCACCTTGCGACCGACACGCCCAGCGACGTCGAGCGGTTCGACGAGTTCCTCGAGTATCTCGTCACGGTCGGCTTCGCTGACGAACGCCACGAGCTCCGCTGACCGACAGCTCGGTTTTTTGAACGCCCCGGAGGGGTGCGGCGCGGTCTGAACAGACGCAGTCGCCGTGAATTCGATTCGGTGAACACAATGGCTACGACCAGTGACTCGTCGGTCTCCTTCGACCAGACCGACACGCGATCAGACGAGATGAACAGCACTATCGAACAGTGGATCGACGACCTCGTCGCCGGCGTCGACGACGCGCAGACCAGCGCGGAGTTCCAGAAGTGGCTTGACGTTCAGAGTCGCTTCCATGACTACTCCTACCGGAACACGCTCCTCATCAAGCGGCAGTACCCCGAGGCGATCCGGGTGGCGGGCTACCGGACGTGGCAGGAGGAGTTCGACAGGCATGTCTAGAAGGGTGAGTCGGCCATTTGGATCTGGGCGCCGATCATCACCACGCAGTGCCCGGAGTGCGAGAACTCGCCGAGCTACCACGAGGACAGTGACTGTGAGTACGACGAGACGCCGCCCGAAGAGTGGTCCGAAGGGCTGGTCGGGCTCAAGCCTGCGCCAGTGTTCGATGTCTCCCAGACGGAGGGCGAGCCGCTTCCCGACTTGGACACGGAAGCCACCGGGGACGCCGGCGACCTCGTCGACCAGTTGACTGCCGCCGCTGATGGGGTCGGCGTGACGGTGCGAATTGTTCCAGCCGAGGAGTAGACCCACGGCGAGGCGAAAGGCATCTGCGAGCAGCTGAGTCTCGTCAATATGCAACCGCGTGTCGAGGTACGTGATCGCGAGAACGAGGCCAATCTTGCCCGGACGCTGATCCACGAGTACGCCCACGCCCTGCTCCACTTCGACGTCGACGACGACACCGAGCGGGCCAAACGCGAAGTCGAGGCCGAAGCCGTCGCGTACGTCGTCGGGCGTTACTGCGGGCTCGACACCAGCGGGTCGGCGTTCTACCTCGCTGCGTGGGAGTCCGACGATCCCGAGGTCGTTCGCGAGCGCCTCGTCCGAATCAGTTCCACAGCAGAAGAGCTCATCGACGTGCTCAAAGACGGCGCTTGGGTCCTTAACCAACGCTTGGTTCTACGCCTCGATTTCGTTGGTTAAGCCTGCTCATCTCGGTCGTCGGTAGCAGTCGCAAGGGTAAAGCGGGTCCGTGTTGATACTCTATGTAGGAAACGCAGGTATGAGTACAATAGAGCAGTCACAAAATATACGTCAAGGCCTCTCGACTCGAGAAAGTCGACTCCTTGTACGGCTCGCTGGCGCGGGTCACCAGATTATCTCCGTCGACGACATCGAGACGACGCTGGAGGTCCCCCCGAACACCGCCCGCGAGATCGCCTCCCGGCTCACCGAGAAGGGCTGGCTCGACCGGCTCTTCCCGGGCACGTATCTCATCGTGCCACTCTCAGCCGGCGAGGAGGCCGTGTACACAACCCACGAGTATCTCATCGCCGCCCACGTTGCCGAGCCGATGTACATCGGCTACTACAGCGCCCTCAGCCACCACGGGCTGACCGAACAGGTCCCCCAGACGGTGTACGTCGTCACGCCGACCCGGGCGCAAAGACGAGAGATCCACGGCGTCCCGTACCGCGTCACGACAGTCACCGAGCGGAAATTCTTCGGCTTTGAGCCGACATCTATCGAGGGCACGACCGTTCAGGTCAGCGACCTGGAAAAGACGCTGGTCGACTGTGCGGACCATCCCGAATTCTGTGGTGGTCTTCAGGAACTCGCGAGAGCAATGCGAACTGCCGACGAACGGGGCTGCGACTGGGAGACCGTCGGCGAGTACCTCAAACGCCTCGACAACGGCGCTGCGACCAAGCGGATCGTCTACCTCGCCGACCAGCTCGGCATCGACCTCCCCGCCCACGACGAACTCGTCGCGTCGTTCACGAGTGGGTACTCGCTGCTGGATCCGACGCAACCTGAAACGGGCTCGACCGACAGCACGTATCGCCTCCGAATCAACGTCGAACCAGCGCAACTGGAGAGGGTGGAGTCCTAACCGGATCACTCGAGGACCAGAGCGTCCGCCTGCGTGACGCCGCCATCTATTTATATGTCGTTGCACAAAATCAGATAGTGTCTGAAATGGCGAAACAGGATATAACGGTCTGCATCGATGCGTATCCCGACCCGGATACCGATATCTTTCGTATCGGTGCCGCAGACGACATCCTCCGACTGCTCGCCGACGCCCACGATACGGAGTTTACGATCCCCGAACTCGTCGACGCCACGGGTGTCACCCGGTCGACGGTCTGGCGGGCTGTCGACCTCCTCGACGGTATCGGAGCCATCCGAATTCGAGAGACGCCACAACGAAACCACATCGCGATCGACCCCAACCGACTCCAGAAGGGCGATCCGATACTTGCCATTCCGCAGTCGGAGTTCTATGCACCGATCCGGGCATTCGTTGACCGCGTGCAAGCCACGCTCACTGACGCCGACGACGTCGGCGCTCTCCTCGGCATCGTTATTTTCGGGAGCGTCGCTCGGGGCGAAGCTGACCGCCAGAGCGACATCGACTGTTTCGTGGTCGTCGAGGGGAACCGGACGACAGCCCGCCGGCGGATTACCGATGTCGTTGCAGATCTCCAATCGGACCGATTCGACGGTGACCGGTTCGCGTTCGAACCGTATGTTGAATCTGCCGAAAGCGCACGCAGAGCCGGGTCAAAACTCCGAGAAATCTTCGATGAAGGAATTACCGTCTACGGCAGCGGCCACCTTGACTCGCTCCGAAAGGAGGTCATCGCCGATGAGTAGTACTCGAATCGAGCAACTCATCGACAACGTGCAAGCCGCGTTCGACCGCCGCCCAACAGATATCGAAGCCGGACTCAACGTCGAGGATTCCGCCCTCCTCCAGCTGCGGAAGGCCTGTCGCTTGCTCGCCGGTGCTGAGGCACTGCAGGATGCCAGCTACTACACGCTCGTCATCGAAGCGTCGTTCGTCGCCATCGAACGAACCGTGGAATTTCGCCTCCTCGAACGCGGCACGATGCAGCCGGACGATCTTCCCGGCACGCATCCTGGGGTTTATCGGGAGGCGGCAGCGGCCGGCGTTTTCGGTGAATCGATGGCGGCTGATCTCGCAGATCTCTGGCGCGACCACCGAGCAAAAACGTACTATCAGGATGGCCTCGCCTCAGCAGCGCGTGCCGAAGCGATGTACGAACTCGCCACCGAGATTCATACCTACGTTACTGGGCGGTCTCGCCAGGGGCACGAGTGTATCTGCGGGGAGACAACGTAACGAATGTGTCTCTATCAGTCGAGAGGAGATAGCGACTTTATTAACCAACATAAGATGCGATAAGACGGAGTTTTGTTGGTTAAAATAGATCGGGATCTTCGTAGTTTACTCTTGGGTAAACTGCTTTGCCACTCTCAGTCGAACACACAGCTATGGGCGTCAGTTTGGACGATAATGACACGTAGCGAGCGGAAGCCCACCCCTTTAGCGTAACTCCCGAAATTCGTTCCAAATTGGCACTCGATCAGGATTCGATTTTGTAATCAGCCGCCAGCTCCTGGAACTTGTCCCACTCCGGGAGCCAGTCATCGTCGATCTCGCCACGCGTCTTGAGGTAGCGGAGCAAGACGTCGATTTCGTCTTCGAGATCATACTTTTCCGCCTGCTCTCGAAGGTCGTCCTCGTCGACGTCGACGTGACTGAGCAAGAGAAGACAGTACGAGCGGTGGCGGCTGCCGTCGTCGATTACCAGCGTGTGACAGCAGAGCGCCGCCGGCGAAACGGCATCGAGCTCCTCGGAGTAGACGTAGTAGCGGTGGTCAGTGAGCAAGAATTGGAGATCAAAGGCCGCGAATCGAGCGAGGCCGGTTTCGTGGAACCCCTCCGCGTCGATCTCCGTCTCGGCCTGGGCGAGGAATTCGTCGTAGTCCTCCCAGAGAATCGTCCCCTTCGGCGCAACGGCTTCGAGGCGGTGACGATGCAGATGGTGTGCGAGTTCCCGGGCGAACTCGTGGAGGCGGTCAAAGTCGGCATTGAACTCGTAGTGGCCGTCGGCCGTCCCGACGAGACCGCGGTCGCGAAACCGCTTGAGGACGCGGTTGACCGTGTTGCGGTAGTTGTCGCTTCGATCGGCGATCTCGGAGACGGTTCGCGGCTGGTCGAGGTAGGACAGCACCTCGAGTGCTTTCCCGGTCAGCAGCTCGGGGAAGGCGATGTGGGAGTGCTGGCGGACGTGGTCCCGGTAGAGTTCGACGGCGCGAGCATCCGACGGGACGACTCGTTTTCGACGGCCATCGCGTTCCGTGTAGATGAGCCCCTTTTCGACGAGGTCGCCGACGGCACGAGAGAGGTAGCTCTCGCTGTGGTCGAGCTTCGTCGCGAGTTCGGAGATCGTGTCGCCGCGGTCGACCGTGGCGAGGACCTCGAGTTCGATGCGCCGGAGCACAATGTAACACAGTACGAAATTACTATATAAAGAAGTTTCGGGTAGTGTTACAGACAGCAGGCGCGGCAACCGTTTCCACCGACTTAACCAACAAAACTATGGATTCGCGGGTCGTGTTGGTTAACACGAGAGGAGCCGATGTCCGACGAACCCCCGACCCCACCGGCGACCCTCCCGACGGAGATCGTCAACACGCTCAACGAATCGGATCCGGAACGGCTCCGAGACGTTGCTTCGTACGCTGAAGCGCTCGCCGAGCACAAGGAACGAGAGGCCCGTCTCGAGGAGTCGGCAGATCAAGATGAGGTCGAACAGCGTCCAGATGTTCTTCCGGACGACGTCCCTGCCAAAGCGACGATCACGATCAAGGAGATCAACGACAATCGCTACTACTACTGGCAGTGGCGGGAGGGTGATACAGTTACCTCCAAATACAAGGGGCCGGTCAATCCTGATGACTAGGTTTCAGTGAGATGGTTGTCGTTGACGTTGGAAGCTTAGGAGATTGTGAAGAGGGGTATATCGAGTATCAACTCGAGGCAGACCTATGCGTAAAACTAACCATACCAGTTTCATAACCCGCGTTTCCTGAGCTTTTAGACCGGACACCAGGTTCCCCGATTGTCCGCAACCCAGACCGTCCCATCCCGCACGGACGCCGACCTGACAATCTTCCCAGATGAGAGATGCCACCGCTGTTCACCATCGAGATCGTGGCCGTAGATGCCACCCCACCCATTGACGTTCTCTGTGCTGTAGACGCGCCTGTTGTCGAGTGGTCCCCACCATCAACGCTCCACAAGCGATCTTCCGTCCGCACATCGATAGCACGCAGAGACGGCCCCGCGAGGAAGATCGTCTCATCACGCGACGCAACGGACGTCGCCTCTCGACTCCCAGAACTAACACGCCAATACCGCTCACCAGTCCCCTGATCTACCGCAGCTAGGCGATTCAGCCCGGGCACGAGCACAACCCCACACGTACTCAGTGGCACCGCCTCGATCTGCTCGTCGAGGTCGTACGTCCAGTGCGCCCCATCCCTCAGGGGCTCAAGATTGACCGCAATGAGCCCACTCGTCACCGGCACGTATGCTGTCCCGTCTGCGACGACTGGTAGTGCGGCCGCAACTTGCTGTCGTCCATCCTCGTGGATGCCAGCAAGCAGATCGACAGCGTCGGCGTCAGTAGCCGGAGGAGCAGTATCAGTGTGGCCGGTGCGACCGGAATCACCACCAGCGGTTGGCCACGCACCAGGGGAACCATCACAAGCGCCCTCCACAGTGGTCTCGTCCTCGAAGTACTCACGAACGCCACCCATACAGCCAGCCAAACCAACAGAGCCGTCAGTACCAATGGTAGTCAGGAAGCGGCGTCTAGAGGGCATCAGACCAACGTGGGGCGACCAGTCAAACTACAATTTGGCTGGCTCAAATTATCACTTGAGAACTGCTGGCCTAGGGGAGCCGGGCTGCAGAATACACCTTCTGTACTGGCTGGCTATTTCAGCTCTAAACAGTACTGTTTTGCAATCCGTCTCACAAACGCAAGCCATGACGGCACAGGCCCCCTCGGAGACAGAAGACCGAAAAGATGACCACCTTCAAATTGTTCAGGAGCGTGACGTCGAAACGACAGGCACGGGCTTCGATGACGTCCGACTAATCCATAACGCGCTTCCCGAACTCGATTATGACGCTATCGACACTTCCATCGACTTCTTGAGCCACACCCTATCCGCCCCAATTGTCATCGAGAGCATGACCGGTGGGCACCACAACACTACGGAGATTAATCGGGCGCTAGCCCAAGCCGCCAGCGAGACCGGTATCGCCATGGGTCTCGGTAGTCAGCGAGCAGGCCTCGAACTTGACGACGAAGGCGTCCTCGAATCGTACACTGTCGTCCGCGATGCTGCGCCCGACGCGTTCATCTACGGGAACCTTGGCGCTGCACAGCTCCGAGAGTACGACCTCGAAATGGTCGAGCGGGCAGTCAAGATGGTCGACGCCGACGCGCTGGCGGTCCATCTAAACTTCCTCCAAGAAGCCACACAACCCGAAGGCGACGTTGATGGCCGGAACTGTCTAGCTGCAATCGAACGAGTTTCTGACGCACTGTCGGTGCCGATTATCGTTAAAGAAACGGGTAACGGGATCTCCAGGAAAACTGCCCGGCAACTGACTGCAGCAGGCGTTGACGTGATCGACGTCGCTGGGAAAGGCGGGACGACCTGGTCTGGAATCGAAGCCTATCGAGCAGCGGCCGCGAACGCGCCGCGACAGAAACGCATCGGCACCCTGTTCCGGGAATGGGGCATCCCGACCGCTGCAAGCACGATCGAGTGTGTTGCTGAACACGACTGCGTAATTGCAAGTGGTGGTGTACGAACAGGATTGGACGTAGCAAAAGCAATCGCTCTTGGTGCCCACGCCGGCGGGTTGGCGAAACCGTTCCTGAAACCAGCCACAGACGGGCCAGACGCGGTCATCGAACGAGTCGAGGACCTGATTGCCGAGTTGCAGACCGCAATGTTCGTCACCGGTTCGGGTTCGATTGATGAGCTTCAACAGGTTGATTACGTGTTGCAGGCAGAAACCCGCGAGTACATGGAACAGCGGATTAGCAGCCAGTAGTACCGTATTTCATAGCTTGCACGAAGATACTATGGAAGCGTTGAGGTATGTGGCGTTTTATTCTGAGAACTACCCAGCATGTACGTATGGCCCTGAGACGAGTGATACACCGGTCCTACGACACCTCATTCTGACTGCGTAGTGCGGTAGTGTTTTTGAGTAGCTACGAAGACCACCCAAAGACTGAGTATGTCTTGAAAAGGACTATTTCGTATGAGTGGGGGGAACCCCCGGGTCGGGATGCTCACAAAACGCCGATAAATACCCCGTTATTTAGCGGGTAAGAAAACTTACCAATATGTAGAGGATTTGGAAGAGAAGTACTTCGCGGGGGTTGAGGATCTTTCAACGCTCTCCGGTAGTGAGTTAAAGAATCTGCAGATGGAACTCGTGGGGAGCCATCTCTGGGAGGAGGTGGAGAGTGAGCTTAGGACCAGAACAGCGGACCAAATCGGCCCGCCAATCGAGCAAAAGTGACCTCATCGACGGGGTGACGCCGTAATACGCCCTTGAGGCAGACTCGGAGCGGTTCGAGGACCCAATGCGAGTGAACCCCGCACCGTTCGCGGACCAAGAAGACGCCGTCGCCTACGTCGACGCGTCCGACGAACTCGACGAGTCTGACATCGTCGAGCTGTCGGCGTTCGACCGCGAACTGGCCAGCGAGTACCGCGGCGCTCTTCTGGAGTGAGACGGCCGCCGGCTGTCGTCTCAGTCCACGAGCGTGTCGTCAACGAGCCGCGTGAAGCGGTCGACCAGCCGGTCCGGGAGCGACGGCGTCACCTCGCCTAGCAGCTGGCGGGTCTCCGCTGGTCGCGTCAGCGTGATGTGGCTCCGTCCTTTCTGGTCGTAGGTCTTCTCAGCGACATCGGCTTCGATAAGCGTCGAGACGTGCCAGGAGATCGTGCTGCGCGCGACGTCCAGGTCTGCTGCCAAGTCCGCCGCGGACGGCTCCGGCTCCTCGAGGGCCGCGACAATGATACTACGGACTGTCTCACGGCGGAGCAACGCAATGGTTCGTTGCTCCCATGGGTCGTATCCCGGTGGGAAGTAATGCGTGCGTCCGCGGACCTCCTCAACGTCGAGACTGCCAGCTTTTCGGAGGTTCCGGAGATGGTACTGGGCCTGCCCCGTCGCGATGTCGAGGTTCCGCGCGAGCTCGTTGAAGTGGACGCCCGGGTTCGACTCGACGTGCTCGTCGACTGCCCGTCGCACGTCCATCATGTATCGCGTGCTAGTCTCGTCTGGCACAAATGCGCACGTTCGGTTCTCGGGCAGTGAGAATCTACAGCTCACTCCACTGACGATGAAGAGTCACCGTTATAGAGCGCGTACAGTATCAGCGTCGCGACTCCGAAGTCCGATCCGTGCTCGACGAGGTGGTGGACGGGCATTGGGACGAGGTCCAGGACGGTCCCGAACCCCATGATGGACCGGGCGAGGAGCAGCCCAAGTGCACTCACGACCAACAGGTACACCTTCGACTGTCGTCGCCGATACCCGGCCAACCCTGTCAGGAACAGCACTGCTGTTCCGAGCGTCGCCAGCCCGAGCACGGCGAGCAGGACGGCCGCCTCACCGCCACTCAGCCAGTCGCTGACCGACTGCAACATTGTCTACGTCGCTCCTACACACCCGGGCGGAGAGTGTGTTACGACCGCGGTCGGTGGCCTCATCCCCCGTAGCCTTCTCTCTCGATTGGACCGCTGAACACGCCGTAGAGGAACTTGAAGTACCACAGCACCACCACCAGCACCGGGAAACCGAGGACTGTCACGAGGTTCAGCGCCAGCGGTGACACGACCGCTTCCCTAACCAGCAGGCCGGTCGGCGGGTAGATAGCCGGATACAGCAGAAGTGCTATCAGGACAGTCAACAGCGTGGGGAGCGCCAGCGCGCTTACCAGCCAGGCCCGGTACTGGCCGCGCCTGGCAAGCAGACTCCCGCCTACTCCGGCGGCGACTGAGAGAGCGACCACTGCTGCTACGGGGCCCGAGAGAATCGTGTCGGCGACGCCGCCTGCGTCGGTCAGGACGACCGTTCCCAGCAGCACAACCACCCCACCGAGATACGCCACTGTCGCGCCGATGCCGTACGTACGCAACTCCGCTGCCAGGCCGGGCTCGGTTTTAGCCGCGAGGAACGCCGCACCCGTGACGACCGAGACGGCAACCAGGCCGACGCCAGTCAACACCATGGGCAGCGTCGCCCCGTCGAACAGCCAGCGCCCGGCGAGCATCCCGAACAGCAGTGGGGCGAACACACTGCCGCCGACGAAGGCGTAGTCGGCGTACCGCTGCCACTGTTCGTCGTCGCGCTGCTCGCGCAGTTCCGGACCGAGCCCGCGGAACAGCAGTGCGAGGACGAACCCAATTGTGAGCAGATAGTTGTCCGCGAGTAGCCGAGAGTACACTCGCGGGAACGCCGCCAGCAGCATCGTCCCGAAGGCGACCAGCCACACCTCGTTGGCGTCCCAGACTGGGCCAAACCCCGCGAGGAACGTCTCTCGCTCGTGCTCGTCCGTCCGGGTCGCGTACAGCATCCCGATACCGAAGTCGAAGCCGTCGAGGACGACGTACATCCCGAGTGCGAACAGCACGGCGCCGAACCAGATCTCCGGCAGCGACTCAACGAGGTAGGCGTCGACGGGCAACAACGACTCAGTCATCGTCGCTCACCCCCGGAACCGGGCCGTGCCAGCGGCCGTCGCTAGACTCCCGGACGCCGAGCGCCTGGAGTTCCTCGCGGACCAGCCACTTCAGGATGTACAGAGCTGTCAGAATCAACCCCACGTAAACGACGACAAATCCAACCAGCGTTAGTGTTGCTTCTGTCCCGGTGAGTGTCGGTGAGACCGCCTCGCTAGTCTTGAGTTCACCCTGGATAACCCACGGTTGCCGACCGATTTCGGTGACATACCAGCCGGTGAGAAGTGCGGCGTAGCCGAGTGGCGACGCCGCGATCATCGCCTTCAGGTAGCGTGTGCTGTCGGACAACCGTCCTCGGTACGTGAGGTAGCCGCCCCAGAGCGCCAGCCCGATGAACAGGAACCCAAGCCCGACCATGAAACGGAACGACCAGAACACGAGCGCGACGGGTGGGTTCTCTTCGTACTCGTTCAATCCGATGACCTCGGCATCGAAGTCCCCGCCACTGGCGAGGAATGACCCGACTGCGGGGAGACTCACGGTGACGAGATTCTCAGCACGCGGGTCAGTGAGTGCCGAGGCAGACTTCGGGAACGCGAGTAGGTGCAGATCAGCCTGACCGGTCTCGTAGTGTGCCTCCATCGCGGCGAACTTCTGTGGCTGGGTGTCCTCGACGTGCCGGCCGTAGGCGTCGCCGTGAATTGCTTGGAACGGTGCGGAAACGACTAGAAGCACGACAGCAAGCTTGAGTGCGGTGTTCCAAGCGTTGGTGTCGGGCTTCTTCCAGATGACGTACGCGGAGACGCCCGCGACCAGCAGTGCGACTGAGATTACTGACGCATTCATCATGTGGACGTACATCCAGGTCATTCGCGGGGTGAGGAACGCGGCGAGCGGGTCGGTCAGTTTCGCGACCTCCATCCCGTTTCGGGTGATCATCTCGTAGCCCCGTGGCGTCTGCATCCAGGCGTTGACGACCAGAATCCAGAATCCGGATAGCCAGGCTCCGACGCCGACGAGTACCGACGAGAGGACGTACGTTCGGTCTCGGACGCGCTCACGGCCGTACAGAAGCACGCCGAGGAACACGGCCTCGAGGAAGAACGCCATCTTCGCCTCGAATGTCAGCGGGCCGCCGATCAGTTCACCGGCCACTTCGGAGAACTGCGGGAAGTTCGTACCGAACTGGAAGCTCATCGGAATTCCAGTGACTGTCCCCATCACGAAGCCGGCGGCAAACACTTTCACCCAGAACGAGCGCAGTCGCGCGTACCGGTCGTCGTTCGTCCGGACATCTTTCCAGGTGAAGTAGACGATGAACGGTGCGAGGCCGATAGAGAGGGACGCGAAGATAATGTGAACGGAGATGGTCCACCCGAACTGCATGCGACTAGCGAGTTCCGCAGAGAGGAACGGCATTACCCCGGGGCCGAGGGTTGTCAGCACTGGAGTCGGGCTCATATATGTCATTACGACCTATTGAGTTATGAGTGAGGTTACGATTCTTGCATTCGAGTACTGCACCAGACAACGTTTATTTGTAGGTCTCTAATCTGGCTGCCCACTGCCCAAAGATATCTTTCCATATCGCGGCCAGACTATCTAATCGGACCAAGAACACGACTGGTTTAAGATGGTTGGCGTGACGGTAATTCGGTTTCAGTGTGAGGAAGAATACAGAAGTCGGCGTACAGCTGGGTGGGGAGTCTTCGCACGAGTCGGGGAAGTGGCCAGTCCCCCGGCAGCCATGTTTTTCCATCCTCCCCGCCCTGAGGGGGGAGGCTTTCTGCTTGTTTCCCCGTAATCATTTATTGTGACTGAAGAGTGTGAATATTTCTGCCAACAGGGATGAATATGGGGCACAGTGGCGACTTGCACGAGCGGGTCAAAGAGGACGCTTGAAGCCCCACTTCCCCCACCGACAGCACATAAAGAGCGGACGCTGTGTGACCTGCTTGAAACCTACCGTGCGGGGCTACACGAAGCATTCGACGCCGGGTGCGACACGATGAGCGCAACTAGCGACCTGGTGACGCCCTACGACCTGCCATATTAGACGAAAGCCACTATGCAACTACGTTTCAAACTCGCTCACGGCTGGCGCCGTTCGCGCGTTGAGGGAGGGGTCCCTTTTTCCACGACGCACTTTGTAGATACCGAATTGGTGCCAGAGGAAGCGCAGTCTCCACAGACATTGGTTCGGAGGGGCCACTCCGCTCTCTTCGAGGCTGTGAGAACTGTCGAAACACTCCCTCACCACAAGATAACGGGTGTATTCGTCATAAATCCGTATTAACGAGCCGATTGCACTGAATCCCGGCCGGTCCACCCCCGCCAGGATCCGTCAACCGAAGTTGTTCCCAGATAGTGGAACCGGGCTAACTGGGTAAGTAGTCTGGGTGGGATTACTAGGTATATGGATTCAGGACCGAACAACCAGCAGTCGAGGATTTCGACTGGCGTTCCTGGCTTCGACAGTATCCTCAACGGTGGGTATCTCTCTGAGACTGCCACGCTCGTCCGCGGGCCGCCTGGTTCCGGTAAGTCGATTTTCTCGTTGCACTTTCTCGCGGCGGGGCTCGATGCCGGCGAGACGGGTCTGTACATCAACCTCGGCGAACCCGAACACTACATCGAGGAGACGGCCCGCGGTTTCGGCCTCGATATCGATCGCCTCGATTTCCTCAATCTCTCTGCCTCTGGCGACCAGTTTCAGGGTGAGGAGACGTACACTCTCTTCGAATCCAGTGAGGTCGAGACGCCGTCGCTTGTCGAAAACATCCGCACGGAGATTCAGGAGATCAATCCGGACCGCGTGGTCATCGACCCGGTCACTGAATTCCGGTACCTGACGCCCGATCAACACCAGTTCCGCTCCCAAATTCTAAGCCTCGTCAAACTCCTCAAAAACACCGGCTCAACCGTCCTACTTACGTCACAGGCCGCTGATTCGATGCCGGACGATGACCTGCAATTTCTTGTCGATGCTGTCGTCAACATCGACGAAAATGAAGACCGCCGAACCGTACGCGTCTCCAAGTTCCGCGGGTCATCGGTTCGGTCTGGTCATCACACGCTCCAGATCAGCGACGAGGGACTGCAGGTGTGGCCGCAACTCGACCCAAACCGCCACGAACGGGAGCACACCTCGACGAAACTCTCCGCAGGGGTTCCCGAATTAGACTCGCTGCTGTCCGGTGGAATTACTACGGGGACAATCACGTTCCTGAGCGGGCCGACCGGTGTCGGGAAAACCACGACCGGTCTCCAGTTCATGAAAGAGGCCGCGGGGCGAGGCCAACGCTCCGTTCTGTACAGCTTCGAGGAGGACCGACACACCCTCTTCGAGCGTGCGGAAGCCGTCAACATTCCCATCACCGACATGATCGACCAGGGAACGCTCACCGTGGAAATAATCGGGCCGGAGGAACTCTCTGTCGACGAATTCACCCATCGCATTCGAGCAGAAGTTGAGGATAACGGCGCGGAGATTGTGATGATCGACGGCACCAGCGGCTTCGAACAGTCGCTGCGTGGTGTCAGCGCAGACCCAATGCGTGATCTCGTCAAAATCGGTCGGTATCTCCGTAACATGGGGGTGACCGGCCTCATCACGAACGAGGTGCATCAGATAACTGGCGAGTTCCGTGCGACCGACCAGCGAATGAGCTTTCTTGCCGACAGCATCATCGTCCTGCGACACGTCGAATACAAGGGCTCGCTGCGGAAGGTCATCGGCGTGCTCAAGATGCGGACCAGTAACTACGAGAACCAACTCCGGGAACTAGAGATCACCGAACACGGGCTCCGCGTCGGCGAATCGTTACCAGAGCTCCGGGGCATCCTCACTGGAACACCGACGTGGAACGGCCATGATGAGTGACGCATCAACCGGTGGCAGTACTGACCGCTGGGGGTCCCCGGGATCACCAGCCCGCATCTTGTCACTCCTCTCGCACTCCGGCAATCAGCGCGTCCTGACTGACTGGATACACCAACAGGACCGGTACGAAGTCGTCCCGGATGCCGACGCTGACCCCGCAGCCGATACCTTTGACGTCTGTATTATCGACGAGCACTCCCTCCACAAGTACGCCACCGAGCTCCGGAGCAGAACGGCGGCTGCCGACGCGTTTCTCCCGGTTCTCCTCGTGAGTCCTCGCGGTGCCAGTGATTCACCGGAGACGTCCCCTGATGGCGAGGCGGACTCGAGTGCCTGGCAGCTCGTTGATGAACTGCTACTGACACCGATCGATACGAGCGAGTTGCGGCGGCGGCTTGATACACTCACGCGTGTTCGAGCCCAATCAATCGCACTGGAGCAAAAGACAGCCCAGCTACTGCTGTTGAACCGTATCACGCGTCACGATATTCGAAACGACATGAACGTCATCAGCGGCTGGACTGAGCAACTCGCAGACCACACAGACGACGCGGGTGAGGAGATCCGCAAGCGAATCCTGGACAGCAGCCAGCATGTCGTTGATCTAACGAAAGCGGTCCGGGAATTCGTCGACACGCTCCAATCAGCCGGTGACCCGGATCTGCAACCGGTCGATCTCAACCGTGTGGTGTCCGAGGAACTCACGAAGCGACGCTCAACGTTCGAGGACGCCGACTTCTCAGTTCAGGGAGACATTCCAGACGTGCACGTCCGTGCAGACGACCTCTTGGCGTCGGTATACAGGAATCTCCTAAACAACGCTGTACAGCACAACCGCAGTGACACCCCGCGGGTAGAGGTCACTGTCAGCGAACACGCCGACACGGTCGTAACTACGGTCACAGACAACGGCCCGGGGATCCCACAGGCCCAGCGAGACGCTGTTTTGGGCCGAACCGAGCAGGGGCTTGACCATCCCGCTGCGGGACTCGGCCTGTATCTCGTTGATACACTCGTCACGCAGTACGGCGGAACAGTCCAGATTACGGATGCCGACCTGGGCGGCACAAGGATCGGCGTCGAACTCCAGAACGAAGCAGTAACCGAGGCGAATACCAGTGACAACGACACCTGACAGAGCACCCGACGCTCACAGCCGCGTGCTACCGCTCGTCGCGGACTCGGGCAACCGCCAGTTGCTCGAAGAGTGGCTCGACGGCCATCCCACGTACGAGGTCGTCGAGTTAGCCGACAGCATTCACGAGACCGACTTCGATATCTGCATCATCGACCGCGGAGCCTTCGAGGAGCACCTCGACGCGCTCCAAACAAAGAAATCAGCAGCAGCCCCCGTCTTGCTACCGTATCTCCTGTTGGTTCCCAAGTCCGAACAAGAGATCATTGATACAGACGCTGGCCAGTTGGCGGACAACGTGGTGGTGGATACAATCGACGAGGTTGTCACCTTGCCGATGCAGCAGGCCGAACTCCACTGGCGGCTGTCAGCGTTACTTCGGCTCCGAGAGAACTCACTCACGTTACGGGAACGTGAACAGGAACTTGAACGGCAAGTCGACCTGTTTCAGAAAGCCCAGGACATCGCTGACGTTGGAGCGTGGGAATACGACGCTCGCGCTGACAAGTTATGGTGGACCGAAGAGGTGTATCGGATTCACGGACTCTCGGAAGACACGGACGTGTCTCCGGATCTGAGCCTCCAGCAGTACCACCCTGAAGACCGACCAGTCATCGAGGACGCCTTCGAAGCGGCCGTCGAGGAGGGTGAACAGTATGACGTCGAAGTCCGGCTTATTG
This sequence comes from Halobacterium jilantaiense, assembly GCF_900110535.1. Lineage (NCBI taxonomy): Archaea > Methanobacteriati > Methanobacteriota > Halobacteria > Halobacteriales > Halobacteriaceae > Halobacterium > Halobacterium jilantaiense. The sequence goes on along the minus strand of NZ_FOJA01000002.1, from coordinate 95,246 downwards.
ATGCGGATGACAATCAGCGGTGGGTTCGTACCCGGGGCGAACCACAGTTCCGCGACGGGGACCTGGCTCGCGTTCGCGGGACGATTCAGGATATCACCGAGCGCAAAGAGCGGGAACACGACCTCCAGCGGATCAAGCAAGCGGTCGAATCCGCGGGTCACTCGATTTTCATCACTGATACAGACGGGACAATCGAGTACGCCAACCCCGCGTTCGAGGAGCTGACCGGGTTCACTCCCGCGGACGTCGAGGGTGAAACACCACACGTGTTGAACTCGGGGGAAATGCCGGCGGGATATTTCGACGACCTCTGGAGTACTATTCAGGCCGGCGATGTGTGGGAAGAGGAGATCGTTAACCGACGGAAGAATGGCGAGACGTACACGGCGATCCAGACGATTGCGCCGGTCACCGACGGTGACGATATCCACGCGTTCGTGGCAGTCCAAGACGACATCACGGAACGTAAAGAGCGGGAAGAGACACTTACACGACGGACAGAGGCAATCGATGAAGCCCCGGTTGGCATCGGTATTGCTGACCCCAATCGGCCGGACAATCCACTCATATATGTGAATAATGCGTTTGTGGAAATGACGGGGTACCAACGCGAGGAGGTTTTGGACGAGAACTGTCGATTTCTTCAGGGTGAGGACACAGACCCGGGTCGCGTTGCCGACATCCGTGAGGCGATTGATTCTCAGAGACCGGTCTCAGCCGAGCTTCGGAACTACCGGAAAGACGGGTCGGAGTTCTGGAACCGCCTCGATATTGCGCCCGTGAAGGACAGTAATGGAGACGTTGTGAACTGGATTGGCTTCCAGCAGGACGTAACCGAACGGAAGCAACGCCAAGAGCAGTTAGCCGTGCTAGACCGAGTGTTGCGTCATAACCTCCGGAATGATATGAACCTCGTCCGAGGGCTCGCTGAGACGATCCAGTCGAAAGCTGAGGGCGAGATTATGACGTTTGCGGGCGAGATTATAGACACGAGCGATGAGCTCCTCGAGCTGACCGAGAAGGAACGACAGATAACGACCTTGTTGCGCGAGGAGCCATCGCATGAAGAGCTCGATATCTGCGAGTGCCTGCAGCAAGTTGTTTCAGAGCTAACATCGGAGTACCCGGATGCAGTAATCACTCTTGACTGCCCAGACGCAGTCACGGCTCAAGCGACAGTACGGTTAAACCAGGCAATCGGAGAACTCGTCACGAATGCCATCATCCACAATGATTCCGCAACACCTGATGTCACAGTCACGGCAACCCAGGTAGATGGGACAGTCCGAATCGAAATCAGCGACGACGGCCCAGAGATTCCTGAGATGGAACAGCAATTATTGACGGGTGAATCAGCCCAAACACCGCTATCCCACGGGAGTGGACTCGGGTTGTGGCTTGTCAAACTGATCATTGCTCGGTCGAATGGCACCATCCTAGTTTCAGGGAACCCCCAAGCCGGGAACACCGTCGGCATAGAATTACAGCGTTAACCGTGTTTGTCTGCCTCGAACAGTGTAGTAGCCGAAAATGTCTAGTGTAACCTCTTCGCGCCGTGAACGGCGGGGATTCTCTCGCTGAGTCAAGATGGGGGACCGGGGAATGCGGAACAAATCGATGATTGACCGCAACTCGGACCGAGACGTATACGATATGAAGAAGACATAACGAGCTGGTCTCAGTTACGAAAGGGCGTCCATGATTTCATCGCGTCGAAGGACCCCCCACGCAGAGAATCCAAGCACCACGATAAGGAGCGCTACAGTCAGTGAGAGGTTGTTATCAGCGAGGCTTGCCCCCGAGACATTGACCAGCACATAAGCGGGCGCTCGGCCAAGGAACATCACCGTAATGAGTTTCCAGAGCGGGATATCGGTCAATCCACTCACAAAGCAAAGGATGTCGTCGGGTAGTCCAGGGACGAGAAACAACGCGAACAGGCTCGGGAGTCCAGCCTTATCGACGAACGCATCGAAGCGTTTCATTATGTCGTCTTGGATTACGCTCTCGACGAAGGGGCGTCCGTACCGACGGGACAACCAGAATGCGATCGCGCTCCCGATTGTAACGCCAATCAAACTATAAATCGTCCCGAGGACGCCTCCGAAGAGATAGCCACTCACGAATGCCGTTATCTGCCCTGGGACTGGCGCGATAAGTACTTGTGCGGCCTGAAGGCCGATAAATACGAGCGGGGCGAGGACACCGTAGCCAGCGACAAACGCTCGGAGTTCGTCACCGTTGGTAAGGAACGGCAGGTGTTGCCGCACGAGTAGGTACAGGCCAGCAAAAACGACTACCACCCCAACGCTTGCCACTATGAACCGTCGTCGACTTCTGGAGGAATCAAAAATATCCATGAATCCTAAGGCGAATCTCGGTCTGAAGCCACATATACTCTATACTGTGCTGTTATCTTGTGAGACGTCCCCGTTCAATTGTCTCGTCATCGGATACTAACGGATGTTGGAACTGCATCCCAATTGGGGTGAGCGATAGTTCACACGGATTCCCTGGCACGTTCTGAGCGTTATGGAGACTCTCACTCACCCGATACTTCAAGTATCCGCTATGCTATGCAGCGGATAATGCGTGGGCAACGTACCTCTAAACCTACGTCTGATCAACGGGCAACTGGAACGCTGATTGCGACCAAAGAGGGGGAAATCAAATTCTGCGACGAGGCGGTCTGCGACGAACTCGGGTATGATAGTCTTCGCGGCGCGAATCTCTTTGAAACACTCGTCCCAGCAGACAGGCGGACGGACGCCCGCCAGATGTTCGATCAGCGGGTCACGGAGACCCAAGAATCCGGAGAGTGGGAGACGACGGTTCGGACTGCCGAGAATCGAGACTGCACAATTTTGTGGGCTGATATCATCGATGGCGCCGATCGCACGGCCATCATCGGACGCCTCACGGAACAGCGCTCCTCTTCTGATGATAGATTCTTCGAGCACGACATTAACCCGTACCAGGCTCTCGTAGACCATTTTCCGAACGGGCTGATTACGCTCTTTGACGCCGACCTTCGGTTCCGCATCGTCGGTGGCCCAGTCTTCGACGACATCGACCTTTCGCCCGACTGCGTCCGGGGAGAGCGGCTCCGGGATGTATTCCCAACGGAGAATGCAGACGAGCTTCGCCCCCTCTTTCGTGGGGCACTCAGCGGCGAAGTTGGCTCCACCACGCTTTCGCTCGAGGACCGATTCTTCAATGTGCAGGTGCTCCCCATCAGGAACGACGATGGAGCCATCGTCGCCGGGATGACAGTTTCACAGGACGTGACAGCCCAGCGAGCGCGCGAACAAGAACTGCAGATGGCCCGGAATCGGTACGAGTCGCTCATCGAAAACGCCCCGGTCCCGATTTTTGTCACTAACGAGAAGGGGGGGATTGAAGAATTGAACGAGAGCGCAGAGGCCCTGACTGGACGAGCACGGGATGAACTGGTCGGCGATTCCGTACTCGCTTTCGCCCCGAATGGACAAGAAGACCGGTACAAAGAGAGTATCCGGAGTCACGTCTCGGAAGGCGGGACGAGGAGATACCTTCCGAACGGAGACCAGATGTACCTTGTCGACGCCGAGGGCACCCACGTTCCTGTCGAAGTCAGCCTCGCGGTTATCGACGAAGACGGCGAGAAGCGCGTTCACGCGTCGTTCAAGAACATCTCGAACTACGTCTGGTACGAGACGGCGCTGGAGGAACTCCACGAGAGTGCCGGGGAACTCGTCCACTCGGAGACTGAAGCAGAGGTCGCCCAGGCGATCGTCGATACAGCTATCGACAGTCTCGGACTAGAACTCGTCTCCGTCAACCTTGTCGACACCGACGCAGGTTTGCTGTCGCCAATCGCGTATTCCGACGATGTCCCAGACGTCGTTGGCGACCTGCCGTCATACCCGCTCACGAAGAGTGTGGCCGGCGAGGCGTTCCTCGGCAACGAGACGGTCTGCGTCGGCGATGTCCGGGCCCACGAAGCGGTCTACAACCCTGACACACCGATTCGTAGTCAGCTCGCCGTCCCGATCGGTGAGTTCGGGGTCATCATCTGTGGTGCAACGACCGTAGACACGTTCGACCAGGAGGACCGTCGTCTGCTCGAACTGCTCTCGCGGAATGCCGAGTCCGTGTTTACACGAGTAAATCGCGAGCAACAGCTCCGTCGCCGTGAGATGGAGTTAGAAGCACAAACGGAGACGCTTCAGCGTGTCGAGGACCTCAACTCGCAGATTCGGAACCTCACTCAGAGTGCAACGGAATCCGAGACGCGAGCGGAACTCGAACAAAGGGTTTGTGATGCACTCTGCAGCCAGGGCCCGTTCGCGTTCGGCTGGATCGCGGAGTTGTCACCCGAGCGTGACGAACTCCAGCCACGGGCCTGGTCCGGTCGGAACGAGGGGTATCTCGATGCTTGTTCGCTATCACTGGACGACGGGTCGTCGGAGCCGGCTGTTCGGGCCGCTAAGACCAACGAGTCGGTTATGGTCGATAATACTGCGAGAGACATCCAGCAGGAACCCTGGCGGCGTGAAGCGACCCGCCGGAACTTCTTGTCGGTAATTTCGGTTCCGATCGTGTTTCAGGGTGTCTTCTACGGTGTGCTGACGCTTTATGCTGAGACGCGTGATGGGTTCTCGCACCGATTACAGGAGGCCCTCGAGGACTGGGGTGGGTTCATGGGGTACGCTATAAAGGAGAGTGAACGAACGAACGCCCTCCTGTCCCAGCAGGGAACCGCTTTGCGGTTCAGTATCGAATCCGAAGCGTGCCCTCTCCTGCGCATCGCGCGAGATAGCGGCTGCACAATCATATTCGAGGGGCTTCGTGGGAAGGACGGTGACGAAGCGACGGTCTTCGTTCGAGTACTTGGGTGTTCGACGAAGGCCTTCCTCGAGGAGACGCAGCAAGCCTTAGTCATCTCGTCAGTCACGAAGGTCAGGGAGTCTGAGGATGATGTCCTGTTCCAGATTACGATCTCGGACACGTTTATCGCCAGTACCCTCGCGAAGTATGGAATTCGTCTCGAAAATATCATCGGTGACGACCAGTCCAGCGTTCGCGTTCGGGTCGTGACCCCGCCGACGATTCCGGTGCATCGGGCGGTCGAAATTGTCTCTACTGAGTACCCGAATGCAACACTGCTCGGCTCCGAAAAGCTGACGGATGACTTCTGGAGTGGAAACCAATTCGCCGAACGGGCACTGCTGCGGTTAACTGACCGTCAACGGGAGGTGGTCGAGCTCGCGTATCACGGCGGCTACTTCGAGTCGCCAAAAGAGCTCAGCGGGCAGGAACTGGCGGAACAGATGGGAATCTCCTCGTCCTCGTTCAACACGCATCTTCGTTCGGCAGAACGAAAGCTCCTAGGTGCACTTATTGGGGGGCGTCACCGGCCGGGGTCAACGGAGTATCCAGAGTAAAATAAAATACTACTTAAAAATCTGGATATATCAGCCCTTTCCAGAACGCTCCAAGGATATATCAGCCAATATATTATGTCGGTGTATTGAGTGAGAGAGCATACCTATCATGTCCCCACCTTCGGATCCCCCGAAGCAAACAGTAGTGCTCGTTCTCGAGGATGATGAAGGGCTTGCCGACTTGTACACGGTCTGGCTTTCTGAAGCGTACGACGTCCGAACCGCATACACGGCAGCGGAAGCATACGAAAAGTTCGACGAGGATGTCGACGTCGCGCTCCTCGACCGACGACTCCCGGAAGAATCCGGTGACGAAGTCTTGGACTGGATTGCCCAGGATTACCCGCAATGTCGCCGGGTGATGGTAACCGCAGTCAATCCTGACGTCGACATCGTCGACATGCCCTTCGACGACTACTTTCTCAAGCCAATCGACAAAGACAGTCTCCTTGACGCAGTTCAGCGACTCGAGAAGCAGAGAGACTACGAGGAACGGGTCCAGGACCTGTATGCACTCGTCAGGAAGCGGTCGATCCTACAGTCAGAGCTCAGCGAAGTCGAACGCTCAGAGAGCGAAGAATACGCGCGACTCGAATCTGAGATCTCTGACCTCAAGGCGGCATTGGCAGAGACGAACGAGGGCTTCGATTATGAGGACTTCCGCGGAATCCTTCGCTGCCTTGGGAACCGGCAGCGAGGTGATTAACCACATGGGCAAGAACACACTAGCCGACAGTAATGAAGAGTTCGGGTTGTTAGAGACAGAAACAACGATATCGGTCGGCTCAAGGACCGTTACGCTCCAATCCAACCCGACGACTGGGACCTATCTTGTAGTCCACGATTGGCAAGCAGACGAGCCGCTCAGTACGACGCTCGTGACTACAGTCGCGGCTATACTAGAGGCTGACATCAGCGAGCTACCCCCACTTTTCGACCGTGTGGATTCCGACGCATTGGACCAGATTTTCGGCCCTGTTGAATCAACTGGCCTCGACCGAGAGTCGGGCTGTGTCACGTTTCCGTACAGTGGCTGCCTCTTAACGGTCCACGGGGACGGCGAGATATGGATTCAGACCCAGCCAGACACTCCAGCGAGTACATGAACGACACCACCGGCTTACCGACCGCCGCCGAAGAGCAAGCTACTCGAATATCGATACAGTCGAAGCTCTCTGCTCGATTCGGACGATGCGGAGGACACTCAATGAGCTGTTCACGAACCCTGACCAGAACGCCAGGGAGCATAACAACCCACCAGTGAGGGTGACACCGGATATTCTCCCTGACGAGTTCTACGTCGCGGCCGATGAAGCAGGAACCCCCTATTTAGCGCGCGCCGACATCTTTGAGTCAGGGTATAGTACGCACGTAGATGGAACTGGTCTCTGGTTGCCGATTGTCGAGTACATCGCGAGCTCATATGTTCAGAACATTACCATGACGAAGAGTGAGACGGATGGTGGGCGTTTCGAGGTGTGGAACGTCAGCCTCAAGCAGACCGCTTCCGAGTCACCGGCAACGACCGACCGCCCATAAGATGGACAACGACCAGATCCACACGGTGGGCTCGAACTCAGCCAGTGATACGGACCTCGTCGGGCTCTTGGTCGAAAACGACGAAAACTGCCGCCAGCTTGCGACGTGGTTCCGGAAGCAACCTGAGTTTACGTCGCGTGAACTCTCGCCGTCCGCTTCCCCTCCGGAAACCGACTTGGTCGTCGTCGACGAGCCGTCTGTAGCACGTTATCAGGATTGGCTCCAGTCCCGGAAAGATCAGGCGGACTCACAGTTCTACCCCATTCTCCTCGTTTACACCACGGATGACCCCTCGTTCACCGACAGTGTGTGGGAGATTATTGATGACACAGTCTCCGCCCCCGTCGATCCACCGACGCTCGAACACCGCCTCGAGAATCTCATGGAGCGACGACGCCTCTCGGAGAATCGGTCGACCACGTTAGAGCGTACCGAGGCACGCTACAGCGCGGTCTTCGAAGCGGTCAACGACGCGATACTCGTCATCGACGCCGAGGAAGATAGTGTCCTCAACTGTAACTCCCGTGCAACGGACGTCCTCGGGTACGCAGAGTCAGAACTCGTAGCACTGTCTCCCGCGGAAGATCTCTATCCCACGAACGCGGACGCCTACGAGTGTTTCATCGACCGTGTGATCGATGAGGGAAAGAGCCAGACGGTGGAGCTCGTCTGTAAGACTGGCTACGGCTCTGAAATCGAAGTGGAGGCCTCAGCGAGCCCCTTAGATTGCCAAGCGGGTTCGAGAGTCGTGTTCAGCATCTGTGACGTGACGGAGCACCCCGAGCGGGCTCGTCGAATCGAGAGTCAACGGGACCGCCCCGCACAATTGAACCGCATCAATCGAACGCTCCACGAGACGACGAGAGCAGTCGTGCAGGCAGCGAACAGAGACGACCTCGAAACGGCTGTCTGCCGGAACCTATCGGAGTCAGGTGCGTACCAGTTCGCCTGGATCGGTGAACGATCAGACGACGACACCATTGTCCCACGGGCCATGAGCGACGATGCAGCAGACTACCTCGACGATGCCGGGATAACAACCGACGATACACCGACAGGCCGTGGGCCTTCTGGGCGGGCACTCGAAACCACGTCGGTCTGCACGGTCCAGAACGTCTCCACGGCCCCAGAGATGGAGCCATGGCGGGAATCCCTGTCGAGGTTTGGCGTCAAATCGACTGCTGCGATACCGATTCACTACGACGACGAGGTGTTCAGCATCCTGAACCTGTACACTCACCGCAAGGATGCGTTCGTCGGTGACGAACGAGACGTCCTCGCCAATCTCGGGAAGACAATCGGCCGCGCAATCGCGGACATTCGAGCGAGAGAAGACGCCCAGATATTCCAGCACGCGGTCGAACACGCCGGTCAAGCGATTTATATCACTGACCCCGACGGAACGATCCAGTACGTCAACTCAGCGTTCGTCGAGATGACGGGGTACAGTAGAGAGGCAGTGCTCGGCCGGAATCAACGGATTCTGGAATCGGGAGCACACGACCAGGAGTTCTACCGCGACCTCTGGCAGACGGTGCTGTCTGGGGAAACGTGGCGGAGCGAAATTATCAACCGCCACAAGAGCGGGCGACGCCAGCACGTCGATCAGACGATTGCCCCCGTCAAAATGGGAACCGACAGCATCGATTACCTGGTCGCGATCAACGCCGAGATTACGGACAAACGCCGACGCCAGCAACAACTCCAAGTATTGTACCGTGTCCTCCGGCACAACGTGCGGAATCGACTGAATGTCATCGAGGGGTACGCTGACCTGCTCGCAGACTCGGGAACGAGTGGACCGCGGTCCGCACTCGAACAGATCTCTCAGGCAGTCGACGACCTCCTCCAGATAAGCCGGCAGGCACGGCGTATCGAGAGGACGTTCACTGAGGACTCTGGGGAGCGAACAATGCGCACCCTCGATGCGGTCGTTCAGGACGCGGTGGCCGACGCCACCGCACCGGATAGTGTTATTACGACGACAATCCCAGACACCTCCCTCAAAGTCGAAGGGGACCTGGAGAGAGCGATTCGAGAACTTACTACGAACGGATTCAAGCACAACGATGCAGAGGACGCCGCGGTGGCGGTGACCGTGGCAACGACGGGTCGTGAAGCCACTCCGCGGGGAACGGTGACGATTCGAGATAACGGACCAGGAATCCCCGAACAGGAACGAGCAGTCTTACGCGAGGGCGAAGAGACGCCGTTGCTTCACGGGAACGGGCTTGGGTTGTGGCTTGTCAACTGGGTCGTGACTGAACTCGGCGGAACCATCGACATCAGGGACGCCGACCCACAGGGGAGCATCGTTACGATTAGTGTGCCACTCATTGATTGACATTCAGTTCAACACAGACCACGTCTACTAGGTTCACTGGTAAGGTAGATGTGACCAGAACCGGTTCTATCTGGAGATGCCACAAATCATCAGTACCCTCATCGTCTTCACCGACGTACTCTGAAACAGGCCATTCACACCTGGCTCACCGTGTTGCTAAACGAGATCGCTCAGATATCTTCGACCCTACGCGCCCCATCTCCTACCGTCTGAATATCTGGCTGATGCTTGACGCTCACCGTACGCTCTTCCAAGAACCCGACTCAAGTACCGGGTGGAGTCCCATCTCGTGGCACAGTGGGACTACGGGAAGACAGTCAGTTAGTCTGCTTCACCGATTGCCATCTGTTGGGCCCGGTCAACGATCTCTTCGTTCATATCACGCATGAATTCGTCGACAGTGTTCCCCATCAGCATCACCGGGTACTCCCCCGCAAGCATCTCGTCGAGGACCGCCCCCGCATCTTCGCTGCGGTCGTGTGTAGTCACGGGCACATCAACCCAAGAGGCGAACACGTCGGTGAACGCACCACCGGCACGTGCTTCGGTGATTAGGTCCCGGTCCGCGAGCGTGTTGAGGTACGATGCGAACGACGCAGTGCGGCTTCGCCGGTCGGCTCGAAGATACACGAACGGCAAAATGTACCTATCACCGGCTAACGCACGCCGAATTGCTTCCGTACTCTCGATATCATTGATTTCCGCGCCGTTGAACACCTGCCCACCGGACACACGACTCCAGCGAGGTTGAATTGCGTTCAGGTACTCGTTGAGCTGCTCCTCAGGGACGGGATCCATATTCAGATACCGAAGAACGTCGTTTACCGCATACACCGTTTCGGCCCCAAGCCGGCCGCGCTGATCTTCCGGAATCGTGACTTGCGTCAGTGTCCCGCCAGCCTGCTCAATTTCCTCGGCTAAGTACTCGTGGAGAACTGGATGGAACTCTCCACTCACAACATGTGTTCCGCGTGGAATCGTCCGAGCGAACGCACGAGCGATTCTCGACGAGTCTTCCCGAGCGTATCTTGGTGGTTCTGCCGAATATTTGCGATAACAACGACGTGTGGCTTTACAAACCGTTGATTGAACAGACGTGTCGTGTATTCGGTGATGCCTTGATTCTCGAAGATAGTGACATTCTCTGGTGAGTACGACTCGAAGACGGGAATGAACTCCCGGAGGACGTTGATGTTCTCGTACAGTGTCGTGTATGGGCCCGGTCGGTCGATCGGGATGACGTCCCCCCCGAACCCGAGAGTCACCACCGATTCAGTGTCTTGCGTGAGGCGGATGACTGCTTCGGCCCCTGGAGGCGATTGCCCGTACGCGAGTGAGATACTCAGAGTGGGATGTCCGGAGCCACGCAGACCGCTCAACTGGCAGTTCGAACTTTCCGTTCCCGTCGCTTCGTCGCTCCTCGCCAGTGTGGTCCGGCATCCTCACCACCTCCACTCGTGCATCCTCAATCGGGTTCCCACTCAGATCGGTGACCCTCCCACGAACGAACGTGTTCTCTTCCCCCTCTGGCCCTGGCGACCCGCAGCCAGCCAGACAGGCCAGCCCACCAGCTCCCGCCGACTTGAGGACGCGCCGACGGGAAATCCCAAATTCCATGCCTCATACTGTCGCCGTGCTATCAAAGATGTTGCCAACGCCGGCGGCCGTAGACGACGATGAAGTCCGAAGCGGGTGACATCCTCCCCGCGGTAAACGGCGCGGCTTTCCACAAGGGTAGCCCTTGTTGCGTTGGGAACCTTGGGTTTGTATCTCGTCGTGATACAGGGCGTGCCACGCCCCCGTTATCCCTATCCTTGCTGGATTCGGGCGTATCTTGGTTGTTTTCTGACGGTATCCGCAGCGGACGATTCGATGGGGTACCGTCGAACGACTGGGTGGAACTCCCGATACCGTCTCATTACAGTGGTTCGAGGAGAAAGCCCACGACTTGAGTCGTGGGGTGAATCCGATACTGGCCGAAACATCTATGCTGGTTCTGTCGACAGGTCTGGGTGTGATACCGAGTCCGAGGTAAGGATATGCACGCCAGCGGGGCGGTAGATGAAGCTCGCTATCTCGGTCGGGGGCCGTACTGGCACGGCCCACAACCCAACCGCGCGGTGCATCGAGTTGGGAACCACTCCACCGTGGGCACGATCTGTGACCGTGGGAGGATGTCAGAAACGTCTTGTCATAAACCAACTTGCACCGATGATGAGGGCACCAGAGCCCGAAATCAACAGCGTCCGTCGATAGCCGATCACCGATGCAGCCCCAACACTGAGCGGCGGGCCGATGGTCGTACCGAGTCTAAGAACACTCGTCCGAATACTCATGATACTCCCCCGAAATTCGTCCGGTGCACGCTCGTTAAGTGCCGTATCCGTAATCGGCTCTGCGAGCCCCTGGCCGAGACCGAACAGGAGGAGTGCTCCAGCAACCACATAGATAGAGTCTGTAATGGCTACAACGGCGAGTCCGATCCCGTAACTCACGAACCCGAGTGCGATTGATTGGAAACTCGTGAATACTTGAAGCACTCGATCACCCTGCAATGCGGTCATTCCCATCGTAACCGCAGGCAATCCCACGAGAAGGCCGATACCTGCCGATGAGAGCTGATATTCGTTGGCGAGCAGGAACGGAACAGCAGTGAGCTGTGCGCCGTAGAGGATGACGAATATCCCGAAGATCGCGAGATAAAGAACAACGAAGGGAGTCATCGAAGTTGGTCCAGTAAGGAACTCGCGAATGCTTGAATTCGAATTGATTCCGTCCCGATTTGGCTCTTCCAGCAGAGTTATCCCGGGGATCGCAACCAGCAGGGCGAGGAGGAAGCATACGAATGGAGCCCACCAAGCGAGTGTTGCAAGTGCTCCACCGAGCAGCGGATAGCCGGCGGCACCAACCGCGAGAATCGCCGCATTAGTTCCGATCAACACGCGTCGCTGTTCACCGGTGAAGAGATCGCCAAGAAGTGTGACCGTGAGCATCACGACCGCACTACTCGCCGCACCCTGGATCGCTCGAAGAACGAGAATCAGCGTAAAATCGGAAACGACGATAATGGCGCCCCCACTGAGTCCGAAGACGCTGAGTGCCGGGATTAAAACCGGTTTCCGACCGATTCGGTCGGCCAGCAGTCCGATGGGAAGTGTGAGAAATATCCCGGGAAGCGTGAACGCGGATAGCAAGAGACTGGCCTGGGACTCAGAGATATTCCACGCATCCTGCACCGCTGGGAGTGCAGGGCTGATGAGTGAGACGCCCATGACAGCGACGAGCGTGCTTGCAAAGATCACTGCTACTGCCGGTGTGTTCCAAAGTGTCCGTATCCATTTCATTTGTTCTACTCATATCTCGGAAACTGTCCTGTGTAAGTCATCCGCTATTGGGTAGTGGTTCCACTGACTCAGAGAAAAGAGAGTCCTCACAGATTATTCGATGGTGAGGGAAGCCGACCCTGCCAACTTCGACCGTTATGTATAGGATGAACGCTAGGGGAATGGTAAGAAATCATAGCATAGTCTGACACCGGCTGTTACCTATAATTTTCATCGGTGAAAGCGACCGGCACCGACGCCTGGAATCACTCACTGTCTCTGGACTCCGCACGCGATTCGTGGACTTCGACGTCGCTGACCTCGGCCTCGAATCCGTCGTCGATGTGTCGAAGGAGCCGAGCCTTCTTGATGAACGGCGCGCCGACGCGATTGTCTGGTTCCCGGAGCCAATCACGAACCCGAACCGGTTTTTCGGCGACGTCGACCCCGATAACTCACGGCCAGACGGCCATTATCTGTGATTCGCGGACAATGAATGGCACTACATCCCTGACGAGTTAGCACAGACTATCTCGCTGGGCCAGCCGGCGACGGTGAGGAAGGCCAGGACTGGGTGTTGACCTATATACACCCGAGTGGAAAAACGAGGCAGACCGAGAGAAGATACTGGTGGGGCTAATACCAGGAGTGCTTCATGAGCTCTATATCGAAACGCAAGGTCTGTCGACGGACCGGTGGATGCACGGCCATAGCGCCGAGTGTGATCTCTGCGGCGAGCAAGCTGATCTTGATGAGGGGATCCCCAACCAACGTGGGAAGCCCTGCTAAAAGCGCTGCTGGGCCGAGTACACTGGCGCCCCAGACCGGTTCAGTGACTACGTATAGCAGTAGTTGCCATACGGTTTCTTTATTCAGTGGTAGGAGTGAAACGCCCGCTCAGTACAGATGCGAATATAACTCTATGTTGGAAAATAGCAGCTACGGTTGGGCGCGGAGCAGGCCGAGTGCTTCGGGGCTTGACCCCGAGGCGGTTCACTAAGAGGATTCGTTCGTCGAATTTGTCTCGATGTCACAAGCCATAAGCGTCGAAACAGTGTTCGCCGTGAGTTCTCCCGCAGCGTTAATCTCTGCCCGCGTCGAGGATTCGTTACAGTCGAAGTTCTCGGGCAGAACTTGTTCAGTTTCCATCGCCTCTGTTTCGAGTACACTCATCGATAAGGAGTATGTTCCACTTTCACTGAGGGTGATTAGTACTGTCCCTTCAGGTTCGACCGTGTAGATTCCATCAAACTGTGCTACCGATTCTTCCTCCACGAGAATTCGGGTCGTCCACGTCTTGTCCGACGGGTTTCGAAGTCTGAGCGAGTGGCTAAAGTTTCCTGTATCTGCGGGAATGGGATTGTCACCAACCGTGTGCGACGCTAGTCCATCAGCGGAAGCGGTTTCGGTGACAACACCGGGACACGCCATACGCGTCGAGATACCCATCGAGTCGAGTGTGTCGTCGTCCTGAATGCTGACCGTCGTCCTAGTCACATTACAGGAGAATTGGCTTGGAGCTATCGTAATCTCTTCAGCCGCATTCAATTCGGGAACCGCCACACGAGCGGTATACGTGTCGAGGTCAGTGAGTGACGCAACGATGCTCGCGTTCGCTTCGAGCTCCACGGATTCCTCAAACACGGTCTCGCCAGCCTTCGAAACCGTAATATTTCCTTGATGTGGCTCTTCCGTTGGGTTCCCGAACGTGACGTGGTGAGGGGTTCTGAGGCCACGCTCTTCGAGTGATTCAGTCCCGATAGTCCGCTCAGCGGTATCACCAGCTCCAACCAGTGTCCACTCAGACGTTCGTGTAGTCTCAGTCTGCGAACCCTCAGAAGTGGTAGTTGTTGTTTCTGAGTTCGTCTCAGACGCTCCACTCGAAGTTCCTTGAGAGGTGCAGCCCGCTGCTGCAGTTGTGAGACCAATTCCAGCACTTGCTAGAAACGTTCTCCGTTTCATATGCTATCATTGGAGGGGTCAAGCATTGCCCTATCTCAGATTCAAAGATGTCTTTCAGTCCCGAAAACCGCTTACATCGATTGGGTGCGACTCCGCGCAGGATGATACGTCCGCCAGTACCATACCACAAAGAGTGACAGGATCAGGAAGATGCCGATCCCCAGAACGAACCCACCGGGGCCAGTTCCAAACGTAACGAGCGTCTCCCACATGGTTGGGTCAGGTTGCTGTACAGGCGGTCCAGGAACTCGGGGCGACGGTGAGGGTGTCACCACTGACCAGCGTGTATGGACGATTGCACTGACAACTCCCAGAATACCTACTGCACCGAAGACACGACTCAACGCGGTCGTAAGTGACGGGGTTATTCTCTCCGCTCCCGCAAAGAGGACGAGTGCACTATTGGTCGGAGCGTATACATCCATTTCACGCCCCTGCTCGGAATACCACGTTTCGATGACTTCTACGAGACCTGCGTCTTGGAGTCGGTTGAGATGATAGCTGACGTTCTGTACTGAAGAGTCAAGTTCAGTAGCAATATCCGACACGGTGGTCGGTTCTAGATATAGCTGATTAAGAATACGGCGTGCCGTTGTTGAGGTGACTGCTGACAAAATCTGTTCAGCAGATTCGTCTTCAAATCCAACGAGTCTGGGCTCTAATTCACGGTCCGAAACTGTATCGGGAGCAGGTTTCAACGGTAATAGTGAAGACATAGTTATCTTGTCTGTTTGCGGTATTATGTGACTGCGGCAGACTCAAAGAGGTGTTTGAATCCGATTCGAGCACTACGTAATCACCCAACTGAGCATCTTCTTGGATAGCTATTCAGTGATATTTGCATCGCCTCTATGTACCGCTTCGGTTGCTTCAGTTTCGGTGACGCGTCTGAATAAAGAAATCGCGCCAGCAACTACTGATAGCCAGAGACAGCAACCCATCGGAAGACGGTAGGGAAGAACTCGGTTTGTGGTCTGCTAAGGTGGTTGAGGGCGAGAAATCACGATTCTAGACCTAGTTTCACGGTGCAGTGGCAGCCGTATAGTCAGTCTTGGGATCGGACGGGAGAGAGATGACGAGTTCGTCGAACCAGACGACCGGACGCTTCCGCTGGCCGTCTTCCTCCAAGAAGATAATACCCAACTGGCGAGCCGACTGAACTCTTCATGGACGTTCTTCATGTCCCGGTCAACGACTCGTGCGGTCTCGTTGATGCTGGCCGGTTCCTCTTGACGGATGGCCCCGATGACCTCAAGAACACGCGGAGTCAGTGTTTCCATCAGCTCGTCGTAGCTGGTGAACGAGAGCGTCGGCGTTGAGTCTATCGCCTCGCCTACTTCGAGGGCCGCGACGCTGTCGGTGACGTCGTCGTGGAATTCGTTGGATGGAGTCACGGTCACGAAGAGGGTTGATTCGGCGCGAAGCTGTTCGCGCTCCATCGGGTGCAGCGCCGGGGTTGAGACAGTCATAGGTATCACCGTGATGTGATGGGGCCATGCGAGTTCGAATTCGGGTTTTGGGATTCCGCTCCAGAACTGCACCCAGAGTTGGCCCTCCCGGGGGAACTCGATGATGTCTGGGTTCGAGTCTGCTGCGACGTGACGTTCGTGTCCTTTCGTGTCTTCGTGCGAGTTGCCGTACTAGCGAATCGTCCTATCGGCAAGCCTGTGGGGTGGATTTGATTCCGTGGCGCCGTGGTAGAGTTTGTATCCGCACCCAGACGGGTATGCGTCGCGGTTGGCCCGCATGTGGAACACGTGGACGACGGAACCATCTGGGTACTTTTGTGCTTCGTTCATACCATCTAGGTTGTCGTCGGTCGGTGAGGCCGTTCTCGTCTATCGATTCGCCGGCCAATGTGATAGACTATTGGTGAATAGACTAACGTGTTCCATAGCTCTCGTTTGAGGGCACGAATGCCGTAGATATCGTGGTATTAGCAATGGAGGAGGCCACGCATCAGTTCCGGTTGCTCGTGGTCTCGCGTTCGCTCCGTTTCCGCCGGGAGAAACACTTCGACCCCTTCGAGAAAATCGAGGGAGAAATACTCAGACAACGCTAGTACCTCGGTCTCCTTGACATTGAACATAGCTCTACCGAAGATATCTTGCAGGATCGCTGAACTCACTCCACCTCAGCGTTCACTCTGCTTACCATGCCGCCTACGAGGCGAACGCGTTCATCGTCGACTTCGAGGCCGATTACGCGTCGGATGACGGGATGACCACTGTCGAACGGGTGGGAGTGGCCTGAGGCTCGGCTGTCGCGAAATGGGATTTTCGAGCGCCGTTGATGGGTGCTGGCGCACACGCACCGGCGTTGACCGATGTCGACACGAACTCAACTCTGAACCATCCAATTGAGCGAGCCCGCAGACGAACAGGCCGAAACCAACCGCATCACACCAATCTACCAACACTCGAACGGCTATCTCGACAGCGTCCTCCGTGATCTTAACCAGCTGAAGCAGTTGCTCGATGAAGCACGAACAGAGCCTGGGCCTGCGTATGCCGCTGCCAGTTCCTGAAACCCGTTGCACTCCGGGAGCCGGCCATCGTCGACTTCGCCATTCGATTGCTCGGTGATTCTCTTTCTGGTTGCCCTCTCGGCGGGGATTGGGGGTTTTCTGCACTGAGCTTGTGCACTCCAAAACCACTAGTTTAAATACTGAATAGATGTTCAGTATGATGTAGAGCAATGCCAGAAACACCCACCACAAACCAAACGAATACCCGACGGTACCTCATTCTCGGGACAATCAGCGCAATCATTTCTGTCGTACTGATTCCAGTCGCTGGACTCGTCTCGGTCTACAGCAGTTACAAAATCCACGGCAGAGTACGAAAGCTCTACACCTACATCATGGGTGGCGTCGGAGCCGCCTCCGTCCTCCTCTGGATTACATACCTGACGACCCTCTAGGCAACAACGTCCGCCAACAAACACTAAGCAGTCATCAACTCAAGACAATCCAGCTACGGGAACCCAGTACGTACTGTCGAACGAACCGCGTGTCTAGTGTCTTCTACTTGAAACGATGGTGATGAATTACCGTCGGGATGGCGGGATATCAGCCGATTCGGACGTAATCAAAAGGAACAGGCCGCTTGAAACGACAAGTACGACCAATGAGTCTCGAGAACTATGGCGAGGACATGAGCCCGGGGAAACGGGATATCATGGAAGCCACCCACAGTGCCGTTAAAAAGCACGGCTACGGTGATCTCACCATCCAGGATATCGCCGACGAGTTTGACCGTAGCAAATCTCTCCTCTACTATCACTACGACGGTCGAGACGACCTGCTCGTCGATTTCCTCGAGTACATACTCGGCGGATTTCTCGCGAACCTCCCCGAAGAAGGAACTGCCCCCAGAGAAGAACTCAACGATCTCATCGACCTCCTCCTCCCAACGACGGTCGACGAAGAACCCTATCGCCTGATGCTGGCGATGTTCGAACTTAGAATGAATGCACCCCATGACCAGGCTGTTCGTGAGCAGTACCTCGAGGTCGAAGAGGAGCTTAGGACAATCCTGGAGGGCATCCTCCGGCGGGGAATCAAAGCGAACGAATTCATTGATGTCGACGTCCAGGTCGAAGCAGAGGCGCTGCTTTCACTGCTCGTGGGGACTCGTGCCCGCCGACTCACCGTCTATGACCCGGATCAGTCGATTGAGACGTTGAAAGCAGCTATTGACGCTCATATCGACCGGATTTCAACAGCGAGCACATAGACTTAGATTTTGTATGTGTCCGTGGTTCCGTGATACGCGAGACATCACAGCTCATTCTGCATCGGTGACGTGCTGAAGACCTGTTCTCTGAGGGAATTACTCTGCGAACTCCTGCGGGGCGGCTTCAAGCGGGCTATCAGCAATCCGTTCCTGTAGGACACCGAGATACTGGCGGTCAGTCGCACACATGGTATTCATGATTGTTTGAACCTCCTGCCGAGACACCTTCACTTCCGCTGTAGAAAACGCGGCCTCGGGGTCTGCGCGGAGTTCTCGGAGCGTGCCGACGGCTAACAGATACGGAACAGCCCATGCAGCAGCGGTGTTCCCATCGCCAAGGGGCATCTTCTCGATGTAGGATTGCGCAGGGTCGAGATGTTGCTGTGCCCGATCGAGCGTCCGAGAGAGGACTGAGATAGCGCCAGAACGATAGTCTGGGTGAATGAGTTCGTCCTGTGGAACGCCTTCGGCTGCCAGCCACTCATTCGGGAGGTACACGTTGTCCTCGGTCACGTAGTCGTCGCGGACGTCCTTCGCGATATTTACTAGTTGGAGGAGTCGACCGAAGTGTTCGGCGTTCTTCCGCAGGGTGGCCTCACGAGAGTGACCAAGCGACTGTCTGGCGAGGAGGTTTGTGATGAGCGTCCCGACAGTCCCTGCAACATAGTGGCAGTAGCTGCGCAGTTCAGTGGTGGTCTGGATTCGGATTCCAAGTTCACCGGTGTATCGCTGGACGAATCGGAGCATACCCTGAATCATCTCACGGATAGGAGACCGCATTGCCTCCCGAGTCCGCTGTGAGAATTGGTCAAATGCGGCCATCACGGTCGGTGTGTTCTCGACGAGCGTCCAATCCGCGGAGGGAGACTGAGTTGGGGTCCACTGTCTGGCGTGTCGTGTGAACGCTTCAGTTGATGTCGGTGAATCAGGGCTAAGAGCCTCGTAGTACGTCTGGAGGAGTGTTTGCTGTGCCGTTGCTGGAAGGTGGGTGGCGTCCTCAATTGTGTCTGGAATCCGGCAAAGTAGGTAGCCGACGCAAATCTGATCGTCCAGTGGGGCGTCAAGTGCGTCGATTGTTAGAGCGAACGTACGCGAGACGTCGGTGACTGTGTTGTGGCAGTACGTGAGGGGCGACTCGGAGGGGTCTGTGTGGTGTCGCGTCATGTGTTCTGGGTGGGGCGCGGAGTCGCGCTTTCGAGGGGCAATCCCCGCGTGTTTGACTAAATAGTTAGTATTTATATTTACCGTCTTTATCAGACAACAGAGTTGGTTCAATGAGTCCCAAAATTGCCCCTGGCCCCATATACCGGAAGGTACTTGACTAAATATTCAACATAAGTAATTGACGTACGACTTCGAGAACACGGTCGCACTCGTTACTGGCGCAGGCTCCGGAATCGGTCGCGCAACCGCAAAGCGCTTCGCTGCCGACGGCGCGACCGTCGTCGTCGCGGATATCGATACGAAGGCCGGGCAAGAGACTGCCAACCAAATCGAAGAAGACAAAGACGGAGAGGCGACCTTCATGGAGGTCGACACCAGCCGCAGTGAATCCGTTTCCGCTCTTGTTGGTGCTACGCTAAACAAACACGGTCGACTCGACTACGCAGTCAACAACGCCGCAATCGGAAACACCCCAGCACAAGTCCCAGAAATCGACGAAGACGAATGGAACCGCGTACTCGACGTCAATCAGACTGGCGTCTGGGTCGGCATGAAATACGAACTCCCCGCGATGTACGACTCCGGTGGCGGTGCCATCGTTAACGTATCATCGAAGGCTGGTATCCGTGGAAGCCCTGGTCGAGCCCCGTATGCAGCGAGCAAACACGGCGTCGTTGGCCTGACACGGACGGCAGCCCTAGAGACTGCAGCGAGGGACGTTCGCGTCAATGCGGTCTGTCCGACAATCGTAGAAACGACGGCACTGGAGTCGATGTCTGAGTCAGAACGCAGTTCAATTATCGACGAAGTTCCGATGAAGCGGGCCGCGTCACCAGATGAGGTGGCCAGCGCGATCGTCTGGCTGTGTTCTGACGAAGCGTCGTACATCACCGGCCACTCACTCCCAGTCGACGGTGGCGAAACGCAAAAGTGAGGGTACTATCCGATCGACCGCAAGTCAGCTGACCACGATGACGGAGTGAGCTCCGTGGGTACAGTTAGGCGAGTTTTCCGCCTTCGACCGGAAGGGCGTGGCCGTTGACGAACGACGACTCGTCGGAAGCCAACCAAGCGACAGTTTTGGCGATTTCTTCGGGTTCAGCCATTCGGCCGAGTGGCTGGTCTTCGGTCATCGCATCGACGGCGTCCGGATGTTCTTCGATCGTTCGTTCGACCATCGGTGTCCGGACGACGCCCGGACAGACCGCGTTCACGCGAACTCCATCCTCGGCGTGACGGACTGCGGCAGCTTTCGTAAGACCGACCACCCCGTGCTTGCTGGCCGTATATGGTTCACTTCCGTCAGCTGCGAGGCCAGCGATCGAAGCCGTGTTCACGATTGTTCCCCCATCGCCGTTAGTGAGCGCGGGGAGTTCGTGTTTCATGCACAGCCAGACACCGGTCAGGTTCACTTCGAGCACCTGGTGCCAGTCTTCGATTGATTGCTCGGAGAGAGGAGCGTTAGTCCCCTCAATGCCGGCGTTGTTGTGCGCGATGTCGAGGCTGCCGTAGGTGTCAACTGCAGTTTCGACCATCGCCTCGACGTCTGCTTCCTTGGTGACGTCGACCTCGACGTAAATCGCGTCGCCATCAGCGGATTCGATTTGACGGACGGTCTCTCGACCGCCTTCTGCGTCGACGTCGGCGACGACGACATTTGCGCCGTCAGCTGCGAGTTCCTGTGCGGTTGCGCGACCGATGCCTGATCCCGCGCCGGTGACGACTGCGGTGTGCTTGTTGAGTTGGGCTACCATCGTTACTGACTATTTATTCAATACTAAAGTATTCTCCGTTGGCCACCGTCTTCGAAATGCTGAATATACATTCAATATATACTGTATGGTGGGCAAAACACATATGCAACGGTCCGTATCCAACCTCCGAACAGATGTCTCGAACACACAGATGACAGCCGCTGGACGACTCATATTCGCCGCCCTCCTCGTACTGATAGTCCCCCTGCTGCCATTCCTCGGCCTGCTTTGGATTGGCGATAAAATAACGGCTTCCTGAGGACGTCTGGAGCGCGGTGACGGAGGCTGTGGTTCTCGAAGCAGCCCTCACGATTCGGAGTTACCTCATTCACCGACCGTGATTAGGAACGACCCAACAAAGGAGATGGACAGCGATTGGCCTACGGTTCCGAGCACTGCGGTGTGGCGCAGTTCAAGAGAGACAGAACGTCGACTCCTCGACGCCCTCGTAGAGCCCATCAGAGAGGTACTTGAGCCCCGTATCGCAAGCCACCGTCACAACAGTCGCATCCGGGTCCCGTGTCGCGGCAATTCGTCGAGCGGCAGCAACGTTCATTCCGGTGCTCGTGCCGACGAGCATCCCCTCTTGGCGTGCTATTTCGCGGACGTACTCGATGCCCTCCGCATTCGGAATCGTGTACACCTGGTCGTAGGCGTCATCATCCACCAGTGGCGGGGAGCCAACGATTGCCGTTCCCTGAACGCTGTGTTCCCCGGTCGTACCTTCGGTGAGGACGGGCGACTCTGCGGGCTCGACGACTGAGATGCGGACCTCAGTGTCGGCAGCACGGAGTGCCCGAGCGGTCCCCATCGCACAGCCACCGGTGCCAGCGATCATGACGAACTCGTCGACGTCAGGACACTGGTCGAGAATTTCCTCCCCAAAAGCCTCGTATCCGTCGAGCTGGTCGTCATTCTCGAACTGGTTTGTGAAGTACGCACCTGTCTGGTCGCGGACCGTGAGGGCTCTTTCACGGAGGTCATCGAATAGCCCGTCGTATGTGGTCCCGTTTGGTGTTTCGAGCAGTTCTACTTCGGCGCCGAGCGCCTGCATCGAGGCGATTTTCTCGTCAGCGACGCAGTCTGCCGTGACGACGTGGAACGGGTGGTCGAGAACGGCGCAGACGAACGCAAGACTCGTCCCCGTGCTGCCGCCGGTGAACTCGACGATAGGGTCACCGGAAGCGATGTCCCCTCGTTCCCGGGCGGCTTCGATCATGGCGAGTGCCATCCGGTCTTTCAGACTACCTGTTGGGTTGGCTCCTTCCCACTTGACCGAGACCGACGCGCCCTCCTCGGGGCGAAGTGACGGGAGGTCGATCATCGGTGTTTCTCCGATTGCCGCTAGCGTGTTCGGGTAATTCTGGGCGGGCATACTGGAGGGGGGCCAGCCATGACGTTAGGCGTATCGGTAAATCGCTCTGCAGTGGGGGACCTGTATCCGGCTAGCGTTCTGTGCAGCTAGTTGTTGAGCAAGCTATCGAGGAATGGACGGCAACCCCCGCTAATTCTAGGATTTGCCCGAGCCAACACTTCGGCCCATCACCAGTCGTAGTCCTGATGGAGTTGGCGACCGGCCTCATTCAAGACGCCTCCAACAACATCGCTGACCCCCTCTAGAATTGCTGCAGACCGAACAGACGGCGCAGTTCCTGTGAAGTCCGCGAGCTCGTCGCTCCCGACACTGTAGACAACACGCCCGAATCCTGCTGTCGTCATCCCGCCTGCACACATCGGACACGGCTCAGTGCTTGTGTACATCACCATCTCCGCCCGTTCTTCGGCATCGTACTCTCTGCACGCACGGTACGCAAGATGGAGTTCTGGATGGCGGCGAATGTCGTCCTCGGTACGTTCTTGATTCGACTCTTTCATGATGACTGTATTGTCGCGAACGAGGACAGACCCGAACGGTTCGTCACCACGGTCGACAGCCGCACGCGCAAGTTCGAGGGCTTCCCGCATGTGCGAGTCGTGGTCAAATTCGTCGAATTCGGATTCCATAGGCGTACTATGGCCGTTTGGGCAGTATACTTGTTTGGAACGTCGATTGCAGATGTCGAACTACCCAAAAACCACTCCCACTCTGGAGAGTTGGCTCAAATGGTTCTCGGGCACTCCCTTTTCGACGGAGAGGATTCCCGCCGTTTACCGCGGGGAGGATCTCACCTGAGTGAGAGCGAATTGAGCTCGCCGCCAATGCTCGATCCGAGCCGTCTGAATCAGCGCAGCTAAAAGGAAAAGAGCACATTTAAATATTGAATCAAAAGTACATATTTGTGTGGGTGATCCCGCTGACCCACAGCCGTCCGTTCCCCGCTCTGCAGTCGACAAAAACGACAACGGAGGCATTGTCCACCACGAGATCTCCCCTCCAACTACGCATAGGTTCGCACTCAATGTGCATGGCGAAGTTGCGGGCGAGATGGGCACCAAAGCGACCACAGACTTGGAATCTAGAAAAAGACCGTGCACGAGGGTGATGAATGCCAGTCACCACCTCAGACTGAAACGCTAAGCATGAACCTGAACCGATTCACACAATAGGCGGCGACGGAAACCTGACTGTGAAGATGTCGCCGCGAGTCAAGACCTCTGTCCCAGACACAGAGTCACCGGCACATCGCTGTCCGTACTGTTCGCGGCCGTTTCCGGCCAGCGAGCGACTGGCCCTTCACAAAGGGTTGCAGCACCACGAAGATATCGAGGATGCGGAAGAAGATGCGTTCGAATCCGCGTACCTTGCGGAAGAAGATGATCTCCAGACGTATCGCTTGAAAGCACTGGCAGCGCTCATTCTCGTATATTTTGGATTTCTTATCGTATATGCCCTTGAGATCTAACCGTCGAGAATTCCGCGGCGCCTCTCTTCCAGAAACAGACCACACCAAGACGCCACGCACCCAATGACTAGAAACCGCTCTCCACCACTCCGATTTGTCGGCCAATTCATCGCCTGGGCCCTCGTGATCGTCATGTGTGTCGATACAGTTACCGCGGCAAATGGTCTCACGCTTTCACAGGAACCCAGGAAAACCCTGACCGTCCCACGCTGGCTCTACCTCGCAACCGGTGGGGCCACAATCGGCGCATCAGCACTTCTCGCCAGTTTCGTCACTGACCGCGCATTCGTCCGCCATCTCCACACCTGGTCGTGGCCTGCGGTCCAGTCCGCCCGTTGGCACCAGCCCGCAATCTGGCTCGGTCGCGGACTCGGCGTCGCTATCCTCGGATTTGCCCTATACCTCGGTACCGCCGGGCCAGAACTACCGACCGCAAACTTCGCGATTCTAATCGCGTTTGCTGGCGTTCGAGGCGCCCTCCCAATGCTGACGTATCTGCTGGGGAACGCCTGGCCGGTCTTGAACCCATGGCGGACGCTCGCACGTGCGGTGCCATCTGGATTCCGCGATTATCCGGCTTCACTACACCGCTGGCCGGCTGTCGCTGGACTGTTGGCGCTTGTCTGGACAGAAGTAGTGTTCCCCGTCAGCACCGTGCCGTCGGTCTTGGCCAATGTGATTCTGCTCTACTCTGTGCTCACCCTTACTGGCGCAGTCGTCTTCGGTCCCAGATCGTGGTTTGCTAATGCTGACCCGCTGTCCGTACTGTTCCGGTTCTATGGGTCTATGAGTCCGATTCAGCGCGAGTCGGATACGCTCGTTTTGAAACTTCCAGGGAGTGACTTGCGAAAGTCGTCGGCCGTGACCCACGCCTCCGACGTTGCGTTCGTAGTTGCTCTCGTGTGGGAGCTTACGTACAGCGGGTTCATCACGACGGAAGCTGGCGCAGGCGTAATCAAGGGGGTCGTAACCGCCTTGCCAGCTGGGTTTGCTGGTGAGACCGTGCGTGCGCTGCTCGCGTACACGCTGCTATTCATTGGTGGGTATCTCGTCTTCCTTGGCGGCTATCGGCTTGCCAGCCACCTCTCTCGTCGTATCGTTGGCACGTACATCACGCCGGAGTCGCTGGCGATACAGTTTGCACCACCACTAGTAGCGATCGCTGCCGGCTACCACTTAGCTCACTACGTGGGCTTGACGGTGTCACTCAGCCCAGCGATGTTATCGGCACTCACTTCGCCGCTGTCGCCACCAGCCAACCCACTGGTACTCTCGCCACCGGCTTGGTTCGACGCATTGGGGATCGTATTCGTCCTTGTCGGCCATCTGGTGTCGATTTGGATAGCCCACGCGGTTGCATTCCGACTCTTCTCCAGTCGCACCGTCGCGATTCGGAGCCAGATTCCGTTCGTTGTCGTGATGATTGGATACACGGTCATCAGCCTCTGGATTCTCGCCTTACCGGGCGCAGTTCCGCCATACCTAGGGTGAAAGATAAGATATCTAAAATTTCAGGGAGTGTATCGGTGAGTACGGTAGAAAGATATTCTGAACGAGGGTATTGGAGAGAGAGCGGCAAACCCACAGGCTTGTGGCGGAGCTGGCTGCGAAACAATGCTTGTGACGGCGTTCCTGCTAGTTGGTTTGAAAACTAGCTTAGTACGTCAACTCGACCGGAGGCATATTCATAAACGCAGTTTCATATCCGTCGTGCCGAGCTAGTTGGGGTGGCGCATTCACCGTGACCGTAATTGTATCCCCAGGCTGTAGTTCCGGGACAGGAACGCCATAATGGTGGCCGATATCGGAGTCCAGAGTCGCTTGCAACGACTCCTCGATGAAGCGTTCGCCATCTCTGGTGATTGTGGCGCTGAGTCCCATGTTCGGTAGCATGACGCGATTGTATGGCGTTCGGGGAGACACCAATAGATACGGCTGGCCACTTTCGGTAAACGGATTTCCTGCTGAGACGAGTGTAGTCGGAAGTTCTGCGTCACCTGAAGAGGGCGCACCAAGTAATCGACCCGGCAGCTCATCGACTAGTGGAGCAACTGGCTTGGGGACCATACCCATCTCCATTAGCCCAACAGTCCCAGGGGTTCCAGCCTTCTCTGACAATCGCCGATATTCAAGTTCATACGTCTCACGTGTATCGAATGTGAACGGGATTGTAGCCTTACGGGAACTAGTTACTCGGTTCTCGAAGCCACGTGCCCGGTTAGCTTGTAGTCCTCCGACCTGGAGTGTTGCTTCGTAACGTCCCTCACTGGGAAGATCAATGTTGTCCCCGTAGTGAAAGCCCATGTTTGGGGAGACCATGGGCCACAAGTTCGTCGTCCTAGTCGTCCCGTCTTCCATACTCAGTTCCAAGGAAACGTCAAGTGGAAGCACAGCACCCGTCTGTGTGTCCCACACGCTAGCCATGAGATGAAGTGAATCGGTATCAGTGACGACAACTTTCGTGCGGTCGTCTCCTGTAAGCGTCCAGAACCGGTGTGGAAACGAATGCATCAGGGCAAACCCAACGTCACCGGCTGTTGTTGTCCCATACATCCCCATCCCTTCGACAATACTAGGATAGTAGACGGCATCTGGACGGTTTTCAACGAGGGGCGGGTCACGCCACGCAGACTGTGTTTCGAAGCCGAGCGGTTCTAAACAGCCAGCTAGTACTGTGCCGCCAGTCACTCCTGCGGCGGTTTTCAGGAACGCTCGACGATCCATGAGTACTGGTCAGGCGTGAATTGGAGTATGGATTCTGGTTCATCGCTCGAATGTCGATGACTAGGGGTTAGCAGCCGAAACAGGTGAGGCGATTCTTAACCAACAAAACTACGGGCCCAAGGGTTATGTTGGTTAACACGAGAGCAGCCGATGTCCGACGAACCCCCGACCCCACCGGCGACCCTCCCGACGGAGATCGTCAACACGCTCAACGAGTCAGACCCGGAACGGCTCCGAGACGTTGCTTCGTACGCTGAAGCGCTAGCCGAACACAAGGAACGTGAGGCCCGCCTCGAGGAGTCAGCAGATCAAGAGGAGGTCGAAGAGCGACCAGACGATCTTCCGGACGACGTCCCTGCCAAAGCGACGATCACGATCAAGGAGATCAACGACAATCGCTACTACTACTGGCAGTGGCGAGAGGGAGAGAAGATTCGGTCTCAGTACAAGGGCCCGGTCAACCCGGACGAGTAAAACTCGATGCAGGAAGACACCCACCCCACGTTTCCGACGTGTCGAGAGATACACTCGTGATCGGGGGTGTGGTGAACTGCTGAACCGAGAGCTAAGCCAGGTCTTCCAACCGGCTGTCCCGGAGGACAGATTTCAACACGATACCGGTGTCCTGAACCAACCGATGCTCGAGAAAACTGCCTTCACCCCGGCCACCACCGGTCCGAGTTGATTCGACGACACCGAGGAACGCCTGCTCTTTCAACAGCTCATAGACGCGGTGCTCGCTGAGAGTCTTCGCATCAGCTTTCTCTGTCGTCGCTTCATATCGTTCGTAAATCCGGTTAGTCGAAAACCCGTCCTCATTCGGATTCTCTTCGGTGAGCAGCGCGAGAGAATACAGAATGAATTTGACCTGGGTCGTCGAGCCGCGTAGTAGCTCCTCGAAGCGGTCAATTTCAGCCCACTCCTGGGCATCGCGAACGTGTTCCTCGATGACTGTATCGACATTTTCTCGCTCGGCTAGCTCGCCGGCGTGACGAAGAATC
This sequence comes from Halobacterium jilantaiense, assembly GCF_900110535.1. Taxonomy (NCBI): domain Archaea; kingdom Methanobacteriati; phylum Methanobacteriota; class Halobacteria; order Halobacteriales; family Halobacteriaceae; genus Halobacterium; species Halobacterium jilantaiense. Next base: position 67,429 of record NZ_FOJA01000002.1, on the reverse strand, counting down.
TCGATTGCCTTTCTGGCGTCACCGTGTTCTTGCGCGGCTAATGCCGCCGTCAGTGGGATCACATCGTCCGAGAGAACGCCATCGTGGAACGCGTCCCGTCGGTGCTTCATAATCTCGCGCAGCTGATTCGCGTCGTAAGGTTGGAAAACGAACTCTTCCTCGCGAAGACTGGACTTGACGCGTTCGTTCAGCTGGTCGCGATACTCGATCTTGTTGCTGACTGCGATGACGCCCAAGTGGCAATCTGCTTTCCCCGATTCGCGAGCCCGCGACAGCTGCATCAGTATATCATCGTCATCGAGTCGGTCCACCTCGTCGAGAATAATGATGACTGACTCGTAGGCGGTATCCAGAATCTCCCAGAGATAGTCGTAGTATTCACCGCTCCCGATCCCGGCGCGTGGAATATCGAAGTCAGTCTCGTCCGTCTCGTTGAGTGACCGAGTTACCGTTCTGGCAACACGCGTCTGTGTATTGTGCTGCGCGCAGTCGACGTAGACCGTGCCCACAGACACACCGTTCGACTCCGCGGCTCGTCGAGCTCGTTCGGTGACGTGACGGGCGACCAGTGACTTCCCCGTTCCCGTTTTGCCGTAAATAATCACGTTGTTGGGTGGATCACCACGAACGATCGGCCTGAGTTCAGCGGCAACGGCCTTGATCTCGTCATCTCGGCCGACGATACGCCCGCTTTCAGGGACGTGACCCACCTTCAGCAGTTCCTTTCGAGCGAAAATGTTGGCTCGGTCGGGGTCGTCTTCATCAAAGTCGAAGAGGGGATCGTCGGCAGGGTCCTCGTATCGGCCGTCGAAGTCAGAAAGTTGGGACGGTTCCTCAGCCATCAATATCAGACATCGCGGATGGAACCCACTTAATGATTTGGCTACCTCGACCAGAGTGTAAATCGGGCTGTGGTCGTCTTCTGATGTTTTGTCGCTGCCGTATCATCCTCACAAAGAGTCGAGTCGGTCCCGAGTGAAATCGGATCCGGAGCGATAGTTCCCAACTCGGACCGGCACCCCTAATCCAGAGTGAAAACGCCGGACTGTAGAGGGTTTGTCACACCCCTGGTCAAGAGTGAATAGCTCTCCAGCCGGGACCGGAACACTTGGTTGAGACCACACCCCCCATCCAGAGTGTATCTCCCGAACGAAGGAATCAGTCAGTTCTATGAGAGAACATAACGGCACTTGGCGTCTGACGCACGGCAGACACCCCTCGTCCAGAGTGTAAACGCCGGCGTGACGAACTGGCTTCGAATGGGAACATCGAGGGATGATGACGAGCATTCGTCGGCACCCCTGGTCAAGAGTGAATAACGAGACAGTAGAAGACCCACAGATACAGGCCGCATCTCCAGCTGAAGCAATGCAGGGTGAAATCTGATCAGTCGGAATCGGGTATCTTGATGCCGTACTGACGGGGAGATCAGGAGATACCCGTCCCGACACTGGCTTAGAGGACGGGTTGCTGGCCGAAGAATAGTCAAAACGACGATTGTTCCTTTAACGTTTCACAATACACGGACAACGAGATTGGACCCACACACCCCTCGTCCAGAGTGAAACGGTGAAAAGAGTACCTCGGTGGGACCGACGGAAACCACACGACAGGTCGGCAGGAAAGCACTGAAATCACAAGACGTGGGACGAGTACACCTATTACAGCAGTCGTCTAACAGTCGATGACCAACCGAACATACCAATCTCCAAAGTATTACCTAGGGGTTTTATTACTACCTGCCTCCTACCACTCGTCAAGTGTATTCAGCACAGTAAAAAGGACGAAGGCGGCATTCATTCTGGTGGTTCTGAACCGCTGCTCGTGTTCGTTATTCCATTTCTCTCGTGTTTTCCCGTCTCAGGCTGTCTTCCCGTGGTTCTCGTTGATCTCTTCCCACGAGAACCCTCGTTTCCCGTGGACCTTCCCCCACACACCTGATTGGTTTTCACTCTGGACGAGGGGTGTGTGGGTGACGTATCCTCTCCGGCTTCCAATCCGTCTCCCAGTTCGTCATTAACCAACACCTCTCCTGAAACCCCTGATACTGTTGGTTAATTTCCTTCAACCTCGGTGAGGCGGCCAAGTTCGTTTCACGGGTTTCCGAAATTTCGCGTTGAATCTCCGTCCGATCCCAGCCGAGCGGTGACAGCACGCTCTCGACAGCTCTGACGAGTTGTATCTCGTAGTACGACGCATCGTACGACTCGATCTCCTCGTGAGCCAACGCGACCCGCTCTCGTGAGTTTTCTCGTTGTCGACGACGACGTACTCGGGGTCCTGTCCTGGGTGGACAGCGAGGTTCTGCTCTCGAGCCCGCATTAGCGCCGCCACGTTCTGGGTGTTCTGCGTGAACCCTCTAGCGGCTTGGAAACATGATTTCTATTGAGTAAATGGGGCCTGAGAAAGGAACTCTATTGATAGCGCCGGACGTGTAGTGGTATGGGGTGGGGTTGGATCGCAGACAAGTCACCGAATGTATCGAGGGGCAAGTCAGTCGCCAGATCCAAAGCTCACGTAGAACTCTCCACCCCGCAGCTTCTCCCAGAGGGGTTCATCATCCTCTTCAAATTTCCCGTAGTCAATGAAGTCCTGAATGTCTCTAACCGTGATGCCATTCGCACTGTTACTGCGCCACGCACGCGGGAGACTCACTAAGCGGAGCAGGTAGCGGTCTGTTGATTCACGGATTTGCTTCGGTAACTCACCCGCCAATGGATCGGGACCTCGCCGGCGGGCCATCCGGAACTCGTTTCCGGTCAATTTGACGCGGCCATTAGTCGCTCGATCCGGTGTAACGGCCTTGACTTCGACCCGTCTCATATGTTCCGGACGCCAGTCCGAGTTCGCTTTTTCGTCCGTGCCGGCGAAGGGGTCGATATAATCGAATCCGGGCCCACGCTCGTCAGAGACGTCGAACAACAGGCGGAATGCAGTCCGATACGCTGATTCATCGGGGATTGTTGCCTGTCGAAGGACCACTTCCGGCCGTTCGCCCACGATTGCTGGCTCATCTGTCTCGATATCGGCGATGGCTTCAACCGGTTTCATTCGCCAGATATCGGCGCTCCGCCATCGAGTGAGTTCCTCGAGGATTTGCTCTCGTGTTGATTGGTCTTGCGTCCGGAACTGGTTCCACGTACGCGCCAGACACAGCAGTTCGGCTTCACGCCCTCGGTCATCAGCAATCTCTGCGTTTGATGTCGGGGTGCTAGATGAAGTCGATCCAATACTGGGAGCGCCCCCATCTTCAGGTGCATCCTCCAGTGTGAGAGATGAGTTAACCGCGTCATCCAGCTCGGCATCCGACGCTGACACCCACTGCATGGTGAGCTCCCGTCGCTTGGCGTGGCTCGTAGTGCCGCCACCGCCACCAGTGTCCTCACGATACCTGTTCAGTGCGTCAATAACAGTCGCGAGCGACTCGGTGGGGTTCTCGAGCGCCGTTGTGAACGCCTTGAGGAGCTTGCTGGTGTCATCGTCCTCACTTAGTGAGGCGGCGAACGTATCGTGGCGGGTTGCGTGCCATTCGGCGACGGTCGTTATAATGGACTCGGGAATGGGCCCGTCACTCTGTTTTGGGAGTTCGATCAGTAAGCGGTCCCTGAGCGCTGTCGCCACGCGGTCGCCTGCGGGAATGCCCTCTATGACTGGTGTCAGTGGCGCCGGTGGCGCTGTTGGGTTGGCAGCTGTTTCGACGGCTAGGGCGAAGGCGGTTTCTGCATCTGATTCGCTATCGGTGTACGTCGCCCAGAAGGCGTCAATTTTGGCGACGGCAGTGAGGTACTTTCGGAGGGACTCGACGTCGCTGTTGGTCGGCCACGAATCGAGTTCATCCCAAACTTGGTGGTCTCTTAAGTCATCGCGATGAAGCTCTGAGGCGTTCTGGAGTGCTGTAGCAACATGTTGGAGTCGTGCGTAGAACTCCTCCGTCGCTGCGGCCGCAATACAATACCGGGTGACCGGTTCGGCAAGCCCTGCAGTCGTGAATGCCCCCACCCACGCATTGACGACCGTGTCCTCAGTCCCGTTCGGTGCGTTCGCCATTTTCTCCAGCGTCGATTCGACATCGTCGTCCGGATCGATATGCAACTCCGGTGGGCTTGCCGTCTCGTCGATATTCGAAAGCAGTGTTCTTAGTGCCGCTTGAACCAGCTTGAATCGCTGTTCTCGGAGCTCAGAGAGTTCTTTGCGGACATTCTCTTTCTGTTCGGCGTAATCGTAATCGAGCGCGTAATCCGGCTTGATGAGGATGTTCTCGAAGACATCCCTAAGCGAATATTGGTCGATAACTTGGGCAAGGCCATCTGCTACGAGGTATAGCGGGATCTGTGTCGAATCGTCACTGTGCTCGTCGATTGCGCTCCGATAGATGGCGATCTGATTAGGCTTTTCCTCAGCAGTGGTTGGCGGTGACCACTGCGTTGATCGTCTCGAACTCGTACCTTCTGGGTTCTCAATGATCCCGATTGGATTGTTGATGATCGCATTAAGCTGGTTGTAGACGGCTCTATGGTCGGGCTCAGATACATCTGCATCGTATGCGGCTAGCAGATAGATTATCCGGGGCTCCAGTGTCGATTTGAGATCCTCTATCGCATCTTGTTCTTGCGCTGTTGGCTCGGACTCGTCTTCGGGAACTCCGAGGTCCGGTTGTTCCGTCTCTGTTTGAATTCCAAACGGAGGTATTGGCCCATCGGGGGCACCCCCGAGCAGGTATGCAATGGCTCGTGCCTCTCGACTGGGCCGTTCGACGATCGCAATGGACTCGTCATTAGCGAACTGCTCGCGTGCATGCTGTGGGATTTGCTGCGTGTAGATTCGTAACTCAGGCTCCTCGACTTGTGGGATGTCCTCCTCAACGTGGAGGATGAGCGAGTCGTCGGCCCATCGGACTGGGAGTCGAACGCCAGTATGCCAGATATCTCGGCGAATCCACTGGCGCTTGGGTTCCTCATCAGTGAGTTTTCGACTGACTTGCGAGGTCGCCGTGAGCCGCCGTAGCAATCCATAGGTGGGCACTGTATTCGACTGGGAATCCCATGAGGATTCCATCGCCGAAAGCGCTTGATGGTCGTATGTGCGATGTGTATCGGCAACCGCACGGTTGGCTAAGAACTCGTTGAGTCGATCGGCCGCTTGGGCCGGGGTTAGTCCATCAAGCGGCCGTGCACCAAGCATTCTCGGCAGCGATGCGATGTCGACGCTCGGAAGTTCTCCATCCGAATCGAACCGCGACTCGATGCTTGCGATAATTTCGTCGAGATCGAGTCGTGGTAGATAGCTGGCCGCACCGCGTTGCTCGTCGGCGGTGATCAGTGGCCTTGCTGTGTGGAGGTCCTCTGGCATCAACCCACCGGGCGGTTCCGCAGGATCGTCATCTGTATCTGGTTCCGTGACCGGCCAGAGTGCCGCATCCTGTAGTTGGACGACCCCGAGCGCCGGAATCGTGGCGTCGTGTGTATTCGGTTGGTGGCTGTAATGCGTACCGTCACAGTACCACGCAGTGTCTGTGATGGTCGCCGTGAGTTCTGGCCAGATGAGCGCCGTCGCATCCCGAACTGCCTCCCGATGACCCCGGTCAGCGTCTGGATTGAGTTCCGTGAGATGCCACCACGTTGGGATCGCCAAGTCCTTGTTGTACTCCCACTCCTCGATATCACAGTCTAACCAATCTTTTTGACAGCTACCCGAGTGGCCGGCACTGAACGCTGGATGGTGTTCTGAGCGCCAACTAATCGTTTGGTACCGCTCCAGCAGGTCTTCAGATGGGGAAATCGGTGGATTGGCTTCGAACTCGGGGTCGGCATCCGCGAGGGACTGCACTTCCGAGAGTGATAGCGCGCCCGTACGACGGTCGTCGGTACCTCGGCCAGGGAAGAGCCACCCCCAATCGATGTGGGGGCCGACCTGGACGCCTAGATGCAACAAGAAGTAGAGTTCCCACCGCTTGCGTTCCGCCTCTGAGAGGTCCATCTGTGCATGGATGGCCTCCCACTGCTCGTCACTGGGCGGCGCGAGGGTTGGGGTGTCCGTGGGTTCGAAGTCCTGGCGGCACTCGATTGCTGCGGCCCAGCGTCGGAACTTCGCGGCCGGCTCGGCCTCACCGTCATCAGTCCCGGCAAATGGATACTCGACGCCATTTTCACTTGCGAGCGAATCCGCAACGGCGCTGAATCGCTCCGCCCATTCGGGGCCGAACACCAGTCGCTCGGCTGGGAGTTGGTTACCGTCGTCGGTCGGAAGCGGGATCGTCTGCACGTATCGTCGCTCGAGAAACGCATCGTAGTCCGTTGGGGTACCGGTGAGTGTATCATACGCGAAGACTTCCTCGACGTCGTCGAACTGCTTGTTGTGGAACGGCTGGGGGGTCACCCACTCGGCAGTTTGTCCGGCTGTGGATTGCTTGTATAGATCGGCTAGGTAGCCGACGACGTCTGGGTCGCCATTTTCGTCGCCCGAGAACCCACCCGCTTCAGCGCCGACACGGCGATAGAAAGCCGCTTGCCCTTCCAGATCTCGGGTCCCCCAGCGTCGGTTATGCCGCTTGAGCGGGCCGACCCACTCGTTTTGATACGGAATGATATAGACCGGTAATTGTTGGGGTGGAGTGGGGAGTTCCGCCATGGATTGTTGTGACTCACCGGGTTCCTGGCGGCGGAAGACGATGCGTTCACTCCGTTGGCGGGATCCATCATCGGATTGCCCCTCGCTGGGCCTCGCGCGAACTAATCTGGTTACGGTTGCCTCCTCCGACTCAGTCGTCGATGTGCCTTCCTTGTGTTTCTCTGCCGGCAATAGGGGGACACCATGTCTACCGAGGCGGGTCGCTGCATCGACTTCTGCATCGTTTTCATCGTCGTCATCTGCATCTGCGCCGTGGCCGGCTAGCGCCTCCGCTATGGCCTCGAAGTACAGCTCTGCGTGGGTTGGCTGCTCGACAGTCACATGCCACGCATCGAACCCACCATCCGGTGTGGTTGTACTGGCTCGCTTCCAGAAGTCACAGAGGACCGTCACGAGGTCATCCTCCGATGCATCTGCTGCAATCGTCTCGATAATCGTGGTCAACCCGATTTGGGAAAGGAACCCGTTGAACTGGGATTGGTCACTCGGTCCCGATTCGGGGAGGTCGGCTTTCCACGCTTTCCCATTCGCGATGACCTCTGCAGCAGGGATCGGCGGCGCGGCATCCCGCCCACGCAATGCCTCGAAGGCTTCCAACCGCGTCGGGTCGAGCAGTGTCGCCGTCGGCTGCAACGGTTCCTGGGAGTCAGTCGGGACGATCGCGGTGTCTTGGAGTCGACTGAGAGTGTCAGCGATTCCATTTGCGAGCGATGTCTCGGCGTCAGTCTCGGCGACGTCGACGGGGGCAACAAGCCACGGCATCCACGATCGATATCCCGACGGTGGTGCGTGAGTTGCCTCGTCGCTTTGGATGAGGTCTTCGCTTACGGTCGCGATGAGCGTCGGGAGCTCCTTGAGTAGCGTCTGGTTTTTTTTAGCAGTCGCGAGATGTTGGCGATCGAAACTCACCTCGAAGGGAGCATGAATTACGAATGGGAACGGCGTCGAAGCATCCGAAATCGGGTAGTAAAGGTGGAGAGGTTCTGGCGTTGGTTCCCAATCGGCTGCCTCGGGGCGCGGCTGTTCCAGCAGGATATCTATCGTTGCCGATTCGGCGTCGATGTCGCGGTCCTCATCCGTCAACCACTGATGGACCTCTGGGGTCAGTGTCTGTGAGTATCGAAGGAACTCTCGCTCATGGGTGGTTGTGCCGGCAGTAGTGGTCGTTTCCTCTGTGACTGTATGCGGAATTCGGGAGAGTTCGGGATCATCGCCGATGGACGACTGGTAGGTACTGTCGGTCTCGATAGTCACCTCCCGGCGGTCACTAATCTCAAGCGAACCGGTTTCCTCGGTGTCATCGCCCTCGAGTTTGAGAAAGTCGATTTCGTCGAGTTCCCCAAGGAGGACTAGCGTTGACGCAGAGAGGTCGGTACACTCATCCCAGAATTGCGCTTGGGGTGTCTTGTCGCTGGACAGTCCGCCAACGTTTGCGCTTCGCCGGTTAGTCTCAAAGGCGTCGACGATATCGCGACCACTTTCGGCGAGTGCGTTTTGAACAGAATCGAGCAACCCGGTCCATTCCGGGTCATCATAATCAAGCCGGACGACCGTCTGGTAAGTGTCGGCATGGTCCTCGAGCCATTTATTCTCCGGCGTTGCGGTTGATGAAGAGGATTGACCTGTCTTGAGGAGGGCGTCAACGAGCCGGCCTGTTGCATCCGACTCCTCGTGGTCGGTACTGATGAGGAATGGGTACCGGAATAAAGAGAGTCGAGGCAAATCGGTGAGGAATTCGCTTGGCGCTGGCGGCGCCTGCTCCTCGGTCGACTCCCGCTCAGCGATGGTGTCGATATCCGGCGTTGATGGGAGTCTCGACCATGCTTCTTCATCTAGGATATCGTCGAGAATAGACTGATACGACTCGATGACGGAACTCTCGACATCAAGCTCATTTCTGAGATCTGTCTTGAGGTAGTGGTCGTACCCTGCTAACAGCATCTGCCCCGCGTGATAGCGAGAGAACTGTGCCGAGAGCTGATCGTCACCGACGACCGAATGGACGGAAAACCGCTCACTCAGTTGGAGTAACGACTTGAGGCCAACTCCTTTCTCACCGATCGAGTCGCTGTTGTCGAGTTTTTCCGATCGGCCGAGTCCAGTGACCGCCTCGAACACATCATCATCGTGGAGTTCAAACGGCCGACCAGTGTTCGCGATGAGTAAGGATTCTGGGCCGACGATAACAGCCACTCGTCCGTCATCGTCGGATTCGTCGCGAATCGCGTCCCGCGAATTCTGGATGAGTTCCAAAACTGTCCGACTCTCGTGCGTGGAGGCGACGACTTGATTGCCGACACCAAGATCCGCCTCCTTGCTCCACCGGCTTTCATTCGTTAATGCACCGAGGAGGTCTTGGTGTTCAGTGCGACATAATTCTGCGACCGTCTGCTTTGGGGACCCTGAGCCACTCACTGAAACTCTAAACCTGTAGCCTGTGCGGTCTTTCCCCACTTAAATAAAAGGTAGGGTCGATACGCCTTGTTGTACGAGTCCGGCTCCTTCGCCTCGCCGTCAAAACTACAACCAGGAACGACCGAACCAAGCTCTCAACGGAGGAACTCCAGCTGAGGAGGTGCTGAACCAGACAGTAACTTTCCTCCTGTAGTTCAGGAGTCACAACGTTGATCTCTTTCGTTGAATCCAAGACTCAGTGATTCATTGATCACCGTCTTCTTTTGCCAGTTCGCGGATCTTTTCCTTCGTCTCTTCGCGGTGCTCCCCAAACGCTACTTCGAAAATCCCCCGGTAGAAGTGCTTGTTCTTCTCGAGCGTGATGTCCTCCCGCTTCAACTGCTTTTTCAGCCGCGTGAATGTGACCTCGATATCCTCACTCTGTTCTGGTTCAACGTATATCGTGGCTGAATCCCAGTCCTCCCGAATATTCAACGGTCCATCATCTGCTTCCGTTGCCTCCTCAGTGGCGGATTTAGTATCCGCAGAGCCAGCACCCCTATGCTGACCTGATTGCTCGTCTGTGGCGGCTGCAGGTTCGCGGTCTTGTCTCTCTGTTTCCGACGTCGCCTCCGTCGTTTCGTCGTCGTCCGCGACTTCCTCGTCTTCTGCTTCCTCTGACGGGTCCTCAAATCGTTCGTCCATTCCTCGGGGCATAGTTACACCTCCACCTGCGTTTTGTCGAACGCCCGTTCCATTGTCTCAGCAACCTCTAGGAAGAGGTCGCGCTCGACTTGCTGGTCGTTTGTGTCCTCCCATTCGAAAATATCGCAGCCGTTGTCCCACGCGCGCTGTATCGCCACCCGCATTGGAAGCTTGAAGATCGGCGCTAGTGACGCATATGACTCGTCAAATGCCTCTAGGAACTTCTGTGACTGCCCATCGTCTCTATACATATTTGCCAGTAGGCCTACGATCGAAATCTCGATTTGTTGGTTATCCTCGATGGATTCCAGCTGGTCCCAGAGATCGTCTAGGGCATCTCGGGATGTCGCTTGGGTTTGTGCGGCCAGGAACACGTTCTGCGCGGCGATGAACGCTGCATCCGTCAGAACTGAGAGATCTGGTGGGCAGTCGATCAAGATAAAATCGTAGTCATAGCCGTCGTCCACCAGCTTCTCGAGGGCACTTTTCAGCGAGAGACGAGCACTTGCATCGTCCATCCAGTCCCGGGCAAGCCCCATGTCTTTGTGGCTCGGCACGAGATCGAAGTTCAGGTGGTCGTAATCGTCGCTATGGATTACGATTTCTGAGAGTGTCGTGTCGTGCGTGCGTGGATTATCGACGAGGACATCGAGAAGATTCGCGTCATCAGTCGCGAGCGTATTTGGAAGGTCGTTCTTCGGGCTTGAGGGGTCGTTGTCGTCGCCCGGGCCCAGTCCCAGTCCTTTCGTCATATCGGCCTGTGGGTCCATATCGATCGCAAGGACATCGTGGTCGCGAGTGGCCAGCGCAGCGGCACTGTTGATCGTCGCCGTTGTCTTACCAGTCCCGCCCTTCTGATTGCCGAAGGCGATCGTGGGAATTCCGGTCGATGGTGTAACGCCCCAGCCACGAGGTGACTCGGTCATAGTACGATCATTGATTCAATGACTCATAAATCCACGTCAGACATCCAATTCCGCGCTGGAAATGCTAAAGTGCCGTATTCAATGGTACAAGCCGCTAACAGACGCTTATCGTGTTGTGCTTGATGGAAATCAAAGAATCACTGATTCATTGACTCAACGCATTCTGGAATTCCCGCGTTCCTGGTTCCTTGGGGAATGGAGCTTGCTACTGGCAGTTACTGAATCAGTGACTCTGTACTGCTTGCGGTAAGTGATTCATTGAATCTCTATCTCTTGGATTCACTGATTCATTGATTCAGTGCTTCAGATATTCGTTGACTTGACGATTCTCTATGATTTACTGAATCTTGGATTCAGTTACTCAACAACTCTTGGATTCACTGATTCACTGACTCTGTGATTCACTGAGTTATGTCCTCGAGCATTTACTGGATAACAGACACAGATGAGATCACTCTGGAGTCAGTCAAGATTCCTCGAAGGCGGCAGCTAACTGGTCCCGCATATACTCTCGACGAAGCTTCCGGGCCCGCGAATCTGAGAGATAATTTTGCATTACGACGTCGGCACTCGCGCTTCCTTGCTCGGCCGCAATCTCGTCAAGGCTTTCGAGGACGACATCGAGTGACGAGGAATAGGCGTCATACCAGAAGCGTCGCCCCATCTTTGGCGAGGGAGAGACGCCGCCAATCTCGTCAGGAAGGCCAGCTCGTTCAGCGAGCTGTGTGAAGCGGTTCCAGACTGTCCACCGGGAAATCGGGCCGCGTGAGGCGTGTGGCGACGGAAATAGATAGCCATCCCAGTCCTCGCAATCGGAGAACATTGCGAGGCGGTCTTCGAGTACCTCCTTACCGTAGAGGAGAGACACCTCGCCGGGCCCGTTCTTCCGCTCCTCGAACGTAATATACGGAATTTCGTCGGTAGAGACGTCAAGAACGAATTGACGCGCTCGTAGGCTAGCAACCTCATTCGGACGAAGACCCCAGGCACACAGGGCGAGTACCAGAAGGCGGTCCTCCTGGCCGTCTGCCGCCTTGTAGAGTGCGCGAACGTGCTCGGTGGCGAGACATGGCGTATCCGTATCGTCGTCATTGCCGTTTGACCAATCGAACTCGTCGTCGAGGCCGTCAGCGGGGTTCACTGCAGCCCATTTCCGACGCACCAAATGCGCATACCAATTCGAAACCGCGAGATGAATCCGGCGTTTGGTTTGCCCACCGTCGATATCCGCGTGCAGGCGGTCGAACGCTGTCCAACACGCATCGACTGCTTTGTAGGCCGGGATATCACCATCTCGAGCAACGGGTGTCACGAGGTCACCGGTATCATTCTCCTCGTAGTAGGCGGTGACGTAGCGGTTCAATCGGTAGCGGAGAGTATCGATCGACGAGTCTGCGAGCCCCTTCCGCTCTCGCCGTGACGTGAGAAAGGACTCGAGTGCCTCGATCGTCCGTTCGTGGTCGGTTGCCCAGTCGTAGCCCGATTCTACGGTGTCGATCTCGAGGTCCTCACGCCAAAATTCTGCGAAGGTCCTGTCGTGATACTCCCGTAGGGCGTAGAGAAGCGGCCGAAAGCCGTGGTCGCGGAGCCAGCTGTGTGTCGGTTTCTCTCGATTTGGATCGAGCCCGTCTGTCTCCATCACCGGAGCGACGACAGCCCAGTACGCGTCGACGAGTTCGTCCAGATCGAGGAGGGTCCACGAGACGTCGTCGACGCTCTCCCAGCCCCGGTCGGTTTCTGGGGCTGTTACGTCGCTCACAGTATTTTCCTCCACGATGTCCGCTGTTCGAGGCCAGGAATCGGGTAGGGAATCCTCACTGAGTCAGTTACCAATTCTAAGTCCGACATTTTTGGCTGGTAGCGCGTTTCTCACAGATAGAATATAGGTTTTGGGGACAAACAGACTGGTGGAGTCTGTGTGAACACCGAAAATAGGTGCTGTAGTTCCCCGATATTGTGTATACCTTATGTCGCTATACAAAGACGGCTGGCTGCGAATCGGAGTTCCTGTATGCGCCAAGTACACGCGATGATGCTGGTGGGAAGTACGCGGTGTTCGTGACCAACAAGGATTGTGTGGAGCCTGAGGAGGTTGCGAGCGTGGTGAATGGCTACAGTCGGCGCTGGGACATTGAGAACCAGTATAAGTCGATCAAGGACTTTCTGCCAAAGACGTCGTCGACGGACTACCGGCTTCGGCTGTGTAATTTTGCGCTGTCGACGCTGATCTATAACCTGTGGCGACTCACAGACTATCTGATTAAGGTCGCGCTCGATAAGCCGATTCGGTCGCCGCCTGTGATCACAGCGAAGACGTTCGTGCGGGCGTTAGGTGACTTCCTGCGGGAGTTCGGGTAACGCTTTTTTCACGCCGGGTTCACCGATTCAGTAGCGGCTGCGCTGTCGATTTTCGCGTCTTTTCGCGGTATCTATTGGATGCCAGGGTAGTATCCGGTCAGTAGATCGACCTCGTCCGGTTTTCGCGGCGGCTCTGGACTCACTAGCTCCCAGAATCCCCAGTTTCGTTTGTAGGCTTAAAAGGGCGCGAAGAATGAGGAATAACCCACAGTTTCGGAGTTTTGGGATTTGATACGTGCCTTATTTTCATGAAGCCTGCGGCTGGATATGCTTTCGCCTGTCGATTCGTAGACGGCTTCAGAGTGTGTCACTCAGAAAACGCCCCTGAGTGATAGGAATGTAGAACCGCAAGACAGTTCCTCTTTCATAATACCTTACAATGAACAGAAGGCCCGCATCAGATTCATCCTCCGAGATTGTGGAATACGAAGTAGAACAGCTGGGCACCGTAATCCATTGAGGATTGAGGATGTCTCGGTTAGCAGTTCCCAGCAGTAGATTCATTACATATTCCCTTTATTGACCGTAATGAATGGGCTACTTCGCCGATCACGCTGATCAGATCAATTTTCAGCAGTTCGGCTCGGAAGGCATGGAGGGAATAAGATCCTGTCAAGCAGGTGGTTTCTGGGGCGTCAAGAGCCACTTCACGGCATACGAAGATGAGCCAGCACTGGTGTCAATGCCGACTGGTTCCGGGAAGACAGCGCTGATGATGTTATTGGCGTTTGGACTGAGCGAGAAGCAAGTACTCGTCGTGACTGCATCTGACGTGCTTCGTACCCAAACCGCAGCGAAATTCAAACAGCTAGATGGCCTGAGACAAGCTGGCGTTGTTGATGACAAACTTGACACCCCTTCTGTTGCAACAGTTACCTCAAGGGTCACCGACGAGGAGACCTGGGACGAATTGGATGAGGATGTTGTAGTTACTCTCCCTCACAATATCAGCAAGGTCTATGACTCGGACCAGTACTCAGATTCTATTGTCAGTCCTCCTGAAGAGAAATTTGATCTCGTCTTTTTCGATGAGGCACATCACATCAGAGCTCCCAGCTGGATGGAACTACTCGAGACCGTAGACAGCGCTAAGCGGGTATTGTTGACTGCGACTCCATTCCGTCGTGACCGACAGACGCTACCGGGCCGGATGGTGTATCACTATCCTCTGAGCAATGCGATGGAAGAACGATTATATCAACCATTGTCTTTGACCGAAGTTTCGACGTATCGTGCTGACGATCCGGATAGCAAATTGGCAGTAGCAGCGGCTACCGAGCTGGCAGATATTAGAACGGACTACTCCAGTGCTAAGCTTCTAGTACGGTGTGATAAAATCTCTACTGCTCAAGGCTTGGAAGATGTCTACAGCAGCCATGGGCTTGATGTTGAGGCGATTCATTCGGACCGGACGTCCAAACAAAATGCAGAGACGATCAGCGCACTTCAAGATGGAGAACTTGACGGGGTCGTTGCTGTTGGGATGCTGGGTGAGGGGGTCGATATTGCGGATCTGAAGGTTGCAGTGCTTCATCAGCCCCCGAAGTCGTTTGCTTTCACACTCCAACTAATTGGCCGTGTCACTCGACCTGCGGAAGATTCGGATGTCGCTGCAACAGTTATCGCTGACCCAGACAAGTTGCGTGAGGCCGGGGTTGATGATGTCGTCAAGCGATTGTATCATGAGGATGCAGGCTGGCGTCAGCTCGTTCCAGAACTCGTCGACAAATATATTGAGACAAACGTAGCAGCGACTACTGCCGGACAAGATGCGCTTCGAGGCGTCAATGAGCGAGACCTCCAACCGTACCGCAGCACTCGACTTTACGAGAGTACGGAGTCTGACGTCGACTTGGTAGCTGACGTTTCACTTGACGACGACACTATCGTCTACAAACTGCCCCGATCCGACGAGGTGTTTCTTGGGCTGATCACCGAGAAAATCGATAAACCGACCTGGGGGACTAGAACTCCGCTTGACTACCGTCAATATGACCTCCATCTCTACTACTATCACGACGAAACCGAGACTCTGTTTGAAGCTTCCTCATCAGATGAGCTATCTGACCGTATTCGTAGCCAGATAGTATCCGATGAAATTGAAATCTACGGCGGTGAATCACTCGTCCGAATGCTGCAGGCAGAGGTCGATATTGAGTACCAAGTTGCAGGACTAGCCAACGCACTGGGGCCGTCTGGGAGTCTCCCTTCCTATAAAATGTATCTTGGTGACCGGGTGGAGGGAGCTGTGAGGCAAACAGATGCACAGGCCTTCGCTCAAGGCCATGCAGTTGCAGAGGTTGATGAAGAGATCATTGGCATTAGCAATGATCAGGGGCGTGTTTGGTCCACTGGTAGGGAGGGAATTGGTGATTTCATTTCGTGGTGTCAGGGTCTCGCGGGCAAACTTGAGAAATATGAATTCGAATCTGTCGCACCTAAACTCGGGTTAGGGGAGGTTCGCCGCATCGACGAGTTCCCTGCAGATCCAGTATACGGGACTCTCAATCCTGCGCTTCAACAACTCGATGTTGAGATTAATACAAGCGAAGTACACGAGGAGGGTGGATGGCAGCCCGTGAAGGAATCTGCTCTAAGAGACCTCACCTACCAGACCGATGAGCCCACTGCTGTCGAATTCTCCTATACTCCATATGAGACAGCGCAGTCGCTATCTGGCACGTACAATATCGCAGATAATGAACTGACCGGTCAACTCGCTAACTGTCAGTTCAGGATAGTCAGCAGGAACCAGACCAGCGAATGGACCGGTGAGATGTTTTTCAACCGTTATCCGTTGTACTTCTGCACAGGTGACGGGACCTTAGTGTATAATGGGCGCGGACACAAGGTCAAACAAGAACTTTCAGAGGTTCCGTCGACTTGTTTTGTTGAAGAATCGAAGATCGATTGGTCGGGATGTGCTACGTGGGGAGAATACTCGTTTGATGATAATGACACAGATGCCGAGGGACTCATTCATGTTCACGCCTGGGTAGAGAACTTTATCGAGGCAAACGGTGAGAATGAACAAATTCTGTTCTGTGATCATACGACCGGTGAGATAGCAGACTATGTTCAGTTCGAGCCGTCTCAAAAGCGCATTAGCCTCTACCACTGCAAGGCATGCAAAAAAAGCAAAAAAAGTGGAGCGCGTCTCGAAGACGTTCGTGATGTTGTTGATCAGGTATTCCGGAGTATAGCGTGGATTAGGAACAGTGGGCTTCCAAAGCGGATTCGGTATCGTCAAGAGAATACTGGTGTAGAGGGGTTCAAACTGAATGAAGAGGGATTCGATGAAATCGAGACAAGATTTCAGCCGAACGAGTGGGACTTCAGAGTGTATATCGTTCAACCTGGGCTGGACCACGACAAGGCCCGAACACGGGCTAACATCAATACACTACTGCTGACCTGTAAGGAGTGGTTAGAGGCGGTTGATACTGAACTACGCATTATTGGTGATCCTAACGATCAAGTCGTGGAAGTGTCCTAAGGGTACTAATTTAGCGGGGCTCAGCTCTTCTCGATCTCGAAGGCTCGGTCGAGAAGATCTGCGAGGTCGCGTAGATTTTCTGCAGCATACGATTCAACTCGCATCGCCACACGTTCCGTTTCCATCTGCTTCTTCCACAGAGTCACCACAACATCGGAGTCTCCATTTGGGTCGGGCAGCGCGGCTGTTATCCATGCCGTCACGGTTGGCGATCCCTCCAACCATCGCTTACTGAGTTCATGCCACTCTTGATCACACTCTTCCGGTGACGGGCGGTCCTCCCCGAACGCTTTTCGCTCCAAATCATCGGCAAAGGACCTGAGTTTCCTAACGTCATCCGGAACAACCTGTACGGAAAGTGACTCGCTCTTGCTCCATCCCTTTGCCTTCCCAAGTGAGAATGTTAGATGTCCGTCTGGCGTTCTGGCAATTCGAGCGCTGCCTCGCCGCTTGATGCCTTTCTCCGCGATAGTAACCCACTCTCCCGACTGATCGAACGACTTCCAGTAGTCTGCGGGAATGGGGACCTCCAGCTCTACGATTGCGTTCTTCTCCTACCAGAGCCACCGCGTCACGTCGGGATATCCCTCCGTCCCGTATCGGTCCGGGAGGGCGTACGGTCACACCGAGAGAAGGCCGGAAAGATCAACATCGTGAGTCGTAAAGTCGTCTTCCTCGAGCCAGGCAACGCTGTACTCCCGATCAAGATAGTGCTCTACGACTGTTTCTTTGTCTTTTCCCTTATTTCGGTACTGGGCTTCAACAGCGATTCCCTTGCCGTATGGATCACAGGGCTCGGGGAATTCTAATAGCACGTCAGGAATGCGTCCATCGAGGTTGGACTCGAGTTCAATAGTCGCCTCCGGGTAGTCGTTCTCCGGGCGTGCGTATGCGATGGCCTTCATCTTGTGATGGATTTCGGACTCCCCTGGGCAGTCACCATCACCACTATCGGCTCCGCTGCCATCTCCTTTCCCGCGGCCCTTGTGACTGAAGTGCCGAGAGACGAACGTGCTCCCGCGGTTGTATGACCGGACTACTGACATCTCCTCACCGCAAACTGGACACGCAACTGTCGATCCGTCCGGGACCTGTGGAGGGAGTACCTTGTCGCCGTCAGACAGTCCAAGATATGGCATGTTTGTTGAGGTATTTATGTTTCCAACTCACTCCAGTCACGATTCCGCTTCTACCGGTGGCTCTGATCCACATTCGATCGCCGCCAGGTCTCTCGTGCTATCGAGTAGTCGGTGTACCTCTCCATCGCTCTCCCAGACTGTCCCTCTGGCCTCACGCAGGATATACCAGGTATCGACTTTCCACTCGATCTCGAGGCCGTGTTTTTGCCAGACTTTGAGCTCGAACTCCTTGCCGTTGAGATCGGCGACCAGATACCGGCCATCTACACGATCTGACCGCGTCCGTTTCTTCTCTTTCACCTGAACTGCAATCGAAGACGGAAGCCGACTGTTCCCGGGGATGTCCTCCCAGGTGAGAATGGAATCCCTGTCACCATTCAATACGGGCGATGAATTCGATTCTTTTCTGGTATCGGGAGATGGATCGGACTCAGTCGTCTCGTTCGTCGACTCTTCGCTCGCATCAATCAGGGAGGTTGCTTCCGTCCACGACCCAAAGAAGGTGCCATACATCGACGCGGAAACCCGCCCGTGATTGTTCATATCCGCCGTTTTCGGCATCCGTTCGAGCTCGTCACGAAGACGGCGGAGTTCCCCAAGGAGCCGAGCCCGCTTATCGATGCCCGCCGCGTCCAGCGCTTCATCCCACGACCCCAATTCCTGAATACAGTCATGCGATTTGTACGCGCCGTCAGAATCCATCTCCGACGCGTACGGCACGAGGTTTTCACCGTCATCAAGACGCTGAATCTCGTCGATGAGTTCCTCTCGGGATGGCGCAGAATCGTGAGTGGACTCCGTATCGCTGTCGCCGTGCTGGTCGGTTGGTTTTTCGGTCGACTCCTCTACTTGGGATTCCGGTTTGGTATTGCTGATACCAGAGAAGTCGGCGGCATCGCGTGCTTCGGTAACCCACCCAAACTCATCGCGATACATCCCGGAGCTGTATCGGCCGTGTTCATCAATCTGAGTGGTTGACGGAACCTCGCCGACCTCAGCAGCAACACGCTCCAGTTCAGCGAGAAGCGCCGCTCGCCGGTCAATCCCGGCAGCATCAAGTGCATCATCCCACGATCCAAACTCTTGATAGAACTCGTGGGTCGAATACGCTCCCTGCTCGTCCATTTCCGGTGCCTTTGGGGCGCCACCAAGTTCCTCTGCTAAGGCCTGGAGTTCCGTAATAAGATTGTCCCGAGTTGGTTGATGACTCTCGCTTTGTGAAGACTGCTCCGTAGTCGCTGTACTGGCCTCCGTACTCGATGTCGTTTCTTCACCACTGTTAGCAGTCTCCGACGAGAGCGCATCCTCAAGTTTTGCATGGAGCTGTTGAGCTTCCGCCACAGCGGGACTCGGCGCCTCATACGAGGCCGATAGCATCGCCTCGAGCTGTGACTTCGCCGCACGGTACTGTTGCGTTGCCTGCTCTTCGTTGCCGTTTATCGAAGCGGTCCGAGCATCACTGACAAGCCGCTGGGCCTCTGCGAGTTCGTCCTCTAATCGGAGTTGGCGGTCAGCTGTTTTGAGACAGGTAGTGGTGAACTCCACACCTGCTTCCGCCCGGGCCGTATCAAGATCGTGTCTCTGCCCCCACTCCAAAGCCGATTCAAACTGCGATTTGGCTGCATCGAATACAGCCTCGACTGCCGTGAACCCGGCATGGGACGCAACAACGTCACAGCTTTCGATAAGCCGCTCACCTGCACCACACCGTTCCTCGTACGCAGCGGTACGAACGTATCTTGCAGCAGCCGCCAGATCCGTCCCGGTGCCATCCGGGATTGTGAGCGTCTCGTCGTCCGTTTCGATGCGGAGTGCACGGTGCTTCCAGAAGAGAGTCCCCGCCTGCTGAACGGCAACACTCGTGATATTCTCGTGGCGAATCTGGACCGAGTGGTTCTCTGGGTCATTCCCGACGACGCAAAGCAGCCGCGTCGGAGTGATTGCTGTAATCGCCCGGTACCCGTTTAGGTCCGGTAGCTGCTGGCCGCTGTATTCTGGCGCCTGGCGTTTCGAGGCTAGCAGGAAGACTGCCTCTTCGTCATCCAGCAGGTACGTTTGGAGCGATCGCTGGTGCAGATAGCCTGTCGAGAAGAGACCGCCCTCGCCTGTGCTCGTCAGGAAAGTTTCGTCGGGGGATGCTTCATGGGGCTCGACTTGCAGCCGTCTCGACAGAGCGGTAGGCGGCTCTCCAACCCCCAGCGCGTCAAACACACTGGACGTCTCCACGGTGACGTCAGTGTCCGCATCTTCCTTGGACGTAGACACCTGCGGATGCGATTCGGTGCCTGCCGATTCGGAACTCGACGACGCTACTGAATCGCGGTCTTGCGACGGAGGATTCTCTCCATCCAACTCCGTATCTTCTGTCGTCGACGCTGGTGAGTTCTCCCCCGGGGTATCGCTCTCTTCCGACTCAGTCACATCGGTCGGCTTCTCATCGCTCGATGGTCCGCCCTGGCCGGCGGTCGTCCGACCCGGTGACTGCCGTGTCGAAGATGCTTCCTCAGAGAGAGCACTCAACGACGCCGTCAAGAGTTCATCCAGCTCCGTTGGCCGCTCTCGATAGAGCGGGAAGAGCCACCAGACACGCTGGAGGCCTTCAACAGAGAGCGCGTTCGAGTCACGGAGGGCCTCCATCGCGGCCTCCCAATCATCCTGGGCCACCTGCTCCCCTTCGAGCCATAACTCATCCAGCAGAATCTCCGTCGCTTCAACAGTCAGCTCATCAAGCAGCTGTTCAAGATTGACGTTCCCCTGGACCGTTTCCACCTCGAGGTCCTCAAGCAAGTCTCGAGCCCAGAGCTCGTGGCCACGCTGTTCGGCGCGCTCCAGCAACTCCGGATCGACGCCGGCTTCCTCGATAACTGGCTGCACCCCAATCGTCTCCCCCAGTTCTCGCACCCAGTTGAGCTCCTGCACGTACTCTTTCGAGTCCAGCCCAGCGATGTAGTTCTCGTCGGGCATGGCAATGAAATGGTGGAAGTGGGGTCGCTGATTCCCGTGCTTGCGGAGAACACGCCCCATTCGTTGCACGAGCTGCAGTTTCGTTTTGGTCCCCGCGACATTGATCCCGACTTCAGCATCCGGAACGTCAATTCCTTCGTCGAGCATCTTAGGAGAGACGAGCACACCGTTCTCGCACTTCCCGAATTTGTCGATGTTTCGCTGGACCGTCTCATTGTTCTTCCGTGAGGAACTCTCGAGCTGGCTGTGTGCCCGGTAGACGTGATCTGAAACCTCGCCGAGTTGGTCTGCGATTTCGTCAGCTGTCTCGATGTCCATCGCGAAGATGACGAGTTTGATAGGTCGGTCCGGGTCCTCCAGATAGTCCTTCGCCAGTTCGATTGCCTCCGTGATCTTCGGCTGTGACCGGTGGCGGATCCACGTCCGCGAATGGATCGTCGCCTGGAGGTTCGACCACTCGTCGGGGATAGCATCATCGTCGAAGACCATCGATGCGGCCTCATGGGCACGAATGAAGTCCCCGAGGTCTTCGAGTTCAGTGAACGGAACAGGAATCTGGTTGAGAATCTGCGTGGTTGTGGACGACCGCCGAATATGCTTGAACTGGTCGGAGATCGACTCCGTCGCCTCATCCCACTCTTCCCGCTCGTACGGGTCGAGCGGCGTCGGGTGTACTGTCCAGTCAAATTCGGGGATGATCCCGTCACGACGAGCGTCCTCAACCCCGTACGTGTAGACGACGTCCCCGAGCAGTTCGGTTAGCTGCTCTCGTTTTAGGCCCCCGTCGTCGCCAATCGTCGCGGAAAGCCCCATCGCAGCCCGATAATTCGGCCGGTCGATGGCAGCCCCGTACCCGTCTAAATTGGAGTAGTGATGAACCTCGTCGTAGATGACGAGATCATACTGATCGGCGAGATCACGATCGTATTGGGGCAGCAGCGACTGCGCAGTATGGAACTCGACGTCTCCACCACTGAAGGACACGCAGTCTGCCTGTTCCCCCGTTTGGCCGGCTGGCATCGGGAGCCCGAGCTTCTCCTGTATTTCCTGCTCCCACTGTTTGAGGATCGCGTTCGAATGGGCGACGATCATGATGTTCGCGTCATCAGTTCGGGGCTCATGATCGGGATCCTCCGGGAGGACGCCGCAGCACTCGGCAATGGCAGCGATCCCAGCGACAGTTTTCCCTGTGGCCGTCGCCATCTCGAGAATTCCGTGTCGGCCGTTGTCCAACCAGTTGTTGAGCCCCTCCGCCTGGTTATTCCAGAGGGACACCATCAGGACAGGGCGATGTAGACGGGACATCGCTGCCTCTCGACTCATGCTCCCCAGCGCATCGGCTTCGTTAAGGAGGGCTGTCAAAAGGGCGGTATCTGACAGGGCCTCTTGCTGGGCGGCAGTCACGAACAACTCCAATAGGTAGAGCCCGCCCCCACTGCCGATGTGAGAGACGTCGAGAGCACTCGGGTCGAACCCTAGCTGTCGCAGTCGTTTGAGAAGGACCGTTTCTGCGGGCTTCGAAATGACTCCTGAGCGCGCTGCTCGTTGCGCTGGAAGCTTCTTGTTGACGGACGCAATATCCTCTCGGAAGCCATGGAATCTGTCTCGGTTCGTCTCGATAGGCTCTGTATCAACGAGCCCCTGGATGCGGTCGGTGATGAAGTCCGCAAAGAGGGCGCTGTAATACGTCTCTAAATCCGTCCATTCAACTGGGTCAACAGGCCCCTCATACCGGGGCATTGTGACCTTATTCGCGACCTCATCATCCAATCGGATGAGTTGCTCGATGGACGGGAGGTCAGCGAGGACATCAGACTGGTATTCGCTGAAGAAGTCGTACTCGTAGTCAACCAGTCTACCCATCTGGCTCCCTTATTCCCTATGGGACATATGAATGTTTGCTTGGATAACACGACCTGCGGTCTTTCGCCGCATCGAACCATGATGGCGATCACCAAAAGCGATAGCCGACCGGCTCCCCAGCGCACCCACAAGCAAGCCACGCGGTGACCTAACAGAGGAGCAAGTACAACCAGTACGGAAGTTGAACGATCCCCTTGCGAGGAGTCTCAATCGGTTGTCTGCCCGCAACTGTATCACCAGCGAGCAAGAAGCCGAGCGGCACGTCGTACGCCTCCATGAACTCTTGAACGGCATCAAGTGACTCCTCACGCTCGCGTGACTGATACGCCAGTCCGACCGGAACGGGTGTGCCACCGACCTCGAAGACGAAGTCGACTTCTCCACCACGTCCACGCCAGTATTGAACGGACGGCGAGACGTCGTTGCCCTGTATGGCGTTGACACCATAGGCAAATCGCATTGTATGGTCGAACGCTGCGACGCGAGCGAGGTCGGCTTCGCGGTCGAAGTCATTGCGGACAGCCGAGGCATCGTCGTCAGCCAGCGCGGTCACCAGCCCCGTGTCACGCAGATAAAGCCGCACCGACCGAGGTCGACTGTTGTCATACTCGGTAACGCCGGTTAACAGGTACAGCTCTGCTAGCGCGGGTAGATAGCTATCGGCGATCGTCCGCCGGTCAACGTCGAACAAATCAACGAGGTCCTGATACCGGAAGAGATCGGTCCCCCGATTCCGGGCCGCGAGCGCACACAGTCGCTCGAGATCAGCAATCGTCTGAATCGATTCGAAGCCCGGAACCTCTTGGTACAGCGCATCACGAACATCCTCACGAAGACGGCCGTAGTCATCTGGCGTCAGCTCCTCAGCCGACTCGGCGGCGCCGTCGAGATCGTAGCTGATGGTCCCGCCCATTGCGAGATAGTCGACGACCTGTGACTGGATGCGTCGTTCAACGTCTGCAACCTTCTCGTACTTCTGGCGGAGCTCCTCGACGAGTGGCGTAATCTCGCCACTCTGCAGAGCCGCTGGCAGACTGTTCTCCCCGGTCCGCAGTGAGGTGGGGCTCACGCGCTTCTCTTCGTCCTCGAGGTCCGGATACAGCGTGAAGAGGTAGTCCCGGAATTTCTCGGGGAGAATCGGCTGGATATCGTAGTCAGTGGGTGGTATGGCGACGCTTTCGAGTTCCCGTTCGACCTGAATGCCGGCGCTTGCAGTGACGATAACGTGGCGTTCTGGGACATCCTCCAGTACCTCCACAACTGGCGTTCCCCATCCGTTGATGGTTGGCTTGTTCGGATGCTCGATCTGGTGGACGTCGTCGATCAGAATGAAGTGGGGGGTGTTTGCCTCGATGCGGCCGAGGATCCGACTCTCATAGTAGCGAACTGCACGCCGTAGCTGTTCGTCCGATTGGAGTTGGTGGAGTGGGTCGGCATCGAAGGGGAGATAGAGAAATCGTTCTGGATCGTCACCATCGGTGATCCGCTGGTGGACGAACTGGTGGAGGAGCGTGGTTTTTCCAACGCCTCGTCGTCCAACGAGTCCGAGCAGTGGTTGGTCTTCGAACTGGCTGCCGGAGTCGTTGGGGCGGGTGAGGTGGTAGAAGTCGCTTTTCTGTCGTGCAGGAAGCGAGAAGGCCCCCGTCCCGTGTTCCCACCACGGATTGTGATCGTGGAGCGCTCGGACGAGAGCGTCACCAGCGTCGATAGACATGATCTCGTTGCCTGACCCATGATGTCCGTTCCAATGATTGTTTCGACTCAACACCCCACAGTGTAGCGGCGATTACTCAGGATCTATCCGTTCTACGGCGTGCGATACCCGCCACAATATCGCGTAATGCACATCGCAGAGTGCTTTTTCCCCATCTTACACCACTATACCGCTCCTCGCCGAAGCATTTATCTCATTATAGCGCACACTGATGGGTGTAGGAGTGTGGAAAGCCGCATCGTGATGGTTATTTTGCCAGCCCGTCTCCAGCGGAGGCGAATACACCATCGCCAATCACCCGTTGACTGCCCGGGGAAGGGCAGTCAAAACTGACACCATGAATACGACCTACGCAGATATAGACGAGGGGAAGCGTCTCGACATCGCGGTCGAGTTCATCACCCAGCGAGGGATCGACTGCGACGGGAAGCGCGTCCATCGCTTGCTGGTCGCCGATCAATCAGGCAAGCAGTTTCCAGTACTCGCGACGCTCGACAGTGCAGCCCTCTTGTCCCTGAAAACGGGGGCCATGCACCGTATCTCCGGGATGCTTGGGGCGCTCCCTGCCACCTCATCAAAGGAGGGTGGAGCTGAGTGTCCCCACTGTGGCGGGGAGCTTCGGGCTGGACGAACAGTCGACGCGGCTGGCCCAGTCTTCGCCGAGGCCGCCGCCGAGCTCTCCCTCGACGAACCGTTCGGAATCATCGATGCCAGAGCGACCGCCCGTCGCGTTCGGGAGGACCGCTCGCTCGTCGACGACTGGACGCCGATGGACGACGACAGGTCGGTCACCCCACCCGACTACGTCTGTGAGTCCTGTGGGCGCCACGTCGACGCATACGAACTTCGGGAGACCGCCGAGACCGACCAGATGCTCGAAAATCAGGTGATGGAGAGCGCATCACCGGCCCCAGCAAGTGTGGACATGGCGAGCCCGGAGACGGTCGGTCTCGCCGCTGGCGGGGCGAAAGACGTGGCCAACTTTCGGGAAAACGTCGCGAACGGGTATACGCCACAGCCGGAGGCGATCAGCGACGAGGGGCTGTTCTACGACTATCACTTCGAGACGGGCACGCGGACCGAATCGGAGGCCCTGTTCGCGCCGCGCTACGCGGCTGCCGTGAGCGACCACCCGATCAGTGGGGAGACCGAGCGCTACCTGTCGGTGGGGCTGGATTCGACGCTCTCGGTCGACGAGTTCGAGCGGCCGCGGCTGGATCTCGTCGCCGTCCTCGACGTCTCCGGGTCGATGGACAGCGCCTTCGACGCGTACTACTACGACGAACACGGGCGCAAGCGCGAGGCCGAGGACGATGCGGCGACGAAACTCGAAGCGGCGACGCAGTCGCTATGCGCGCTCACCGAGCAGCTCCACGACGAGGACCGCTTGGGCGTCGTCCTCTACAACCACCGCGCCCACGTCGCGAAACCGCTTCGTGATATCGGAACGACGGATATGCCGGCGATCCGTCGCCACATCCGTGAGATCGCTGCTGGCGGCAGTACGAACCTCGCAGACGGTTTCGAGGCGGCCGTCGATATGCTCGTCGACGAGACGCCCAGTCCCGACGTTGAGCGCCGTGTCGTCTTCATGACCGATATGATGCCAAACACGGGGGCGACGGGGGACAGCGAACTCACGCAGCTGTTCGCGGACGCGGCCGCCGAGGGAGTCCACACGACGTTCATCGGGATGGGGCTGGACGCGAACGCGGAGCTGGCGGACACCCTGTCGGGCATCCGCGGGGCGAATCACTACTTCGTCCATTCCGCCTCGGAGTTCGAGCGCCGGCTGGGCGACGAGTTCGACTATATGGTCACCCCGCTGGTGTACGACCTAAACCTCGACCTCGACGCAGACGGCTACGAGATCGAGGCAGTCCACGGGTCACCGTCCGCGGACGCCGCGACCGACCGCCTGATGCACGTCGGGACGCTGTTCCCCTCCGCAAAGCAGGATGGCGAGGCTCGGGGCGGCGTCGTCCTCGTTCGTCTCGAGCAGACGAGCTCGGACGCCGATCTCGATCTGGTCGCCTCGTGGACGGAACGGGATGGTGGCGAGTACACCGAGCGCGTCACCGTCGACGTCCCCGACGAGACCGGTACCTATAGCCATAAGGGCGTCCGGAAGGCGGTCGCATTGGCTAGGTACGCTCGCGAACTTCGGACGTGGGCGGCAGACCTCCACGACCGTGCTGACGCCGCGACTGGCGTCGACGACTGGCTGCTCCCCGACCAGCGCGGCCAGCACGAGCGCGAGTCCGTCCCGCTGGTCGTGCCTGACCGGTATACCAAGCGGTTCGACCGGCTTCGCAGCTACCTTGCAGACGAGATGGCGGCTGTGGGGGACGAGACGATACAACAGGAGGTGGAACTCCTGGAGACACTGTGTCAGAAGGCGCCCACAACGCCGCACGAGGTGAGCGACTGATGTTCGTGTTCGCGTTCGACCGCGACTGGACCGTTGACGTGAATCCACATCCCCGCCACGACGCCGTCCCGCTGGAGTGGGTGCGTCATCTCGCGCATAAGACGCCGCACGCGGTCTACGCTATCGGCAATCAGACGCTGGCCGACGAAGCGGCGATTCCGGGTGTCGTCGACATCGTCGGCCGCCACCCCGACGATTGGGACGCGTGGCTCGGTGAGAAACAGCCCGACGGTCGGTACGAGCAGTTCCCGCTCCGGCGCGAGCGTCTCTCACTCATCGCCGACCTGCACCCGGACGCCGACGGCTACGTCGTTGTCGACGACCTCGATCTGAGTGATGTCGACGGGTGGGAGCACTACCACGCGTGGGAGTTCGTTCCCGCGGTCGAACGGGGAGACATCCATCCCGACTTCCCGTGGATTCGTGACTTAGAGACCGACGGTGGGATCCCGTCGTCCGCCGGGATTATGCCTGCGAACGCGTCGATGCTGTCGTCGTTTCTCGACGACCACGCTGATGCGCCCGGCTTCGAACTCACGTATATCGACGATGGGGCCGAACGAACGCAGCTGTGCCACGACGTCTCCCTTCACGCGGTGACACTCGAACGCCCCTCGGCAGCGCCGGCGCTCCAATGCACGCCGCTGGCACCCGATAGTGACCAGTTTACCGTTCCCGTCGATGCAATCGAGTTGCTCTCCGTGGTCGATCCACCACCGGATCGCTACACGGCGGGCGCAGGGACGCCTGCCGAGGAGGCAGCCGGGCTCCGCCGACTCGCTGATACACATCCAGATGCGGTCCGTATCTCGTCGCTTCTCGCACTTCTGGACCGTGAAGACAAAGATCGGGTTCGAGATAAGGACGCAATCCAGGCACTCCGTCGGGTGGCGGCGGTGCGTCCAGAGGAGTGTACGCCGGCGATTCCAATCCTCCGGTCACTGCTGGCACGTGACGAGTTACTGGATCGGGCCGACGTGCTGGCCACTCTCCGAGCGATTGGTGATGCCGACCCGGGAGCGATCGCTCCGCTCACCGACGAACTCGTACCGTATCTGCAGTCAAACGTTGTCTCCGTCAGGCGTGAAGCGACCAGATGTATCGCCACGATTGCTGACGAAGACCCCGAGGATGCTGTGGACGCCGTTCCGGCGCTTGCAACTATCATTGAGGATGACGCCGACGGACTCCAGTACGCGGTGTACGCACTCTCGCGGATCACGCGCGAGTATCCGGAAGAAGTGAAACCGGTCGCGGAGACACTTGGGGAAGTCACCCTCCGTGACTCGTTGTCCGACAGCGTTCGGTTGAACGCGACCGCTGGGCTCGGCCGGATCGTCGGAGAGTACCCGAGCGTCGGCGTCGAGATCGTCGACGACGTCGCGACTCTGTTCGACGTCGACAACCCCAAACTCCGGAACAACGCGATCGGACTAATCGGCGACGTGGCGATTGTTCACACCGACGTGGTCGAGCCATACACCGAGGAGGTCACTGAATTGCTGACCGTCGACGACACGTACACACGAATCAATGCGAGCGGTGCCCTCAGCCGCGTCGCCGAGGATTTCCCGGATTCGGTCGAACACGTCACGTCGACGTTCGTGGAATTACTGTCGGACGAGAATCCGCTCGTCCGTGAAAACGCTTGCTGGGCGCTCGGACACCTCTGTGCTCGAGACGCGACCTCGGCCCTGGAAGACCGAGCACGTGATGATGACAACGCCGATGTCCGCACGAGGGCATCGTGGGCGCTCGCCCAGATCAACGCATGAGACCGGTCTGGACCTCTC
This sequence comes from Halobacterium jilantaiense, assembly GCF_900110535.1. Lineage (NCBI taxonomy): Archaea > Methanobacteriati > Methanobacteriota > Halobacteria > Halobacteriales > Halobacteriaceae > Halobacterium > Halobacterium jilantaiense. The sequence continues at coordinate 39,019 of NZ_FOJA01000002.1, read as the reverse complement.
GCTTACTGACTCGGTCCGGAGAGTTCGCTGGTGTAGAACTATCCGAGAGGGATAATATCGTGAATCTATGACAATTGAACGTAACGCAGAGGGGTGTCTCCTCGGGTTGGCCTGTGGTGACGCACTAGGTCGACCAGTCGAATTCAACAGCGCCGAGGAGATCCAATCCCAACACGGCGAAGTGACGGAGATGCTTGGTCACGGCACGCACGGCCAGCCACCGGGGACGATCACTGACGACACCGAGATGGCGCTCTGTATCGCGGAGAGTCTCGCTGACAGTCGCGGGTTCGATCCGGCCGATGTGGCGGATCGGTTCGTCGACTGGCTCGATTCTGGGCCGTTCGACATCGGACTGATGACGCGTGATTCCCTATCCCGGATCAGACAAGGAGCTTCGTGGGACGACGCTGGTCCGGACGTCTGGGAGTCGCGACCGGAAGGCTCCAATGCCGGCAACGGAAGCGTGATGCGGTGTGCACCACACGCGATCGCATTTCGTCACTTTGACGCGGAACTCACTCAGGTCAGTCAGCTTTCGTCGGCGATCACACATGCCGACCCGCGCTGCCGGTGGGGCTGTGTGATTCTCAACCGAACACTCGCAAACCTGATTCGCGATGAACGCGACCCACTCGGAACTGCGCTCAAGAATACCTATTCAGCTCCAGACGAACTTCGAACGGCGCTCACGCAGGTGCAGGAAGTCGTCACTGGCGACCGCGACGCGGCAGCGTTTGAAGCCCAGCTTGCGACCTCTGGATACGTCGTCGACTCGCTTCAGGCTGGGCTCTACTACGGTTTGACTGCTGAGTCTGCTGAAACAGCGATCGTTCAGGCTGTGAACAATGGTGGCGACACGGATACTGTCGGTGCGATCGCCGGCGCTGTCGCTGGCGCTCGATTCGGATCGACCAATATACCGAATCGATGGACCGAAGAGATCGAAGAATCTGGCCGTCTCAAGCGATTAGCACAGCGATTGTTGACGATCCGGATGCAGATCCCCGGTAAGGGATATACGACTATGGATGATGGGACCCTCGTGTTCAAGGAACGCACCATCGAGGGGCCTGCGTATATTTCGGCTCGCGAATTTCAGGAGGCGACCATCGGACACCGTACCCATCCCGCGCCACATCGTACTATCAGCACTGCGTACCACGATCTGACGCCGGCGACGGCTGCGATGCTCGACTGGGAACGGCGAGCGTACGCGGTCGACAGTGGCCGATCTTCCACCTACGCTGCCCCACAGACCGACCTCGATGAGGAACCGGGCTTCTCACAGCCGACGCTCGTTCCTGTGCCACAGTATCCGTTCGTCGACGCCTTCGATGAGCTCCCCGACCAAGATCAGCAACGAATCAAGCGTGACGGGCAGGCGGCAGCGGACGCGTTCGTTCGGGCGTACGCGGCGTTCGCAGGGATTCGGCACCCAATAACTAAAACCGAGACCGACACGGTCGGCATCGAACGCATGGATCCGATCGCGGGGGCGACGCGAGTGCTAGTCGGCACGTTCGCCGACGCCGGCAAAGTGTTGTTGCGAAGCAACGAGAGTGGTGGCTATGACTCGCCAGCGGAGATCGAAGGAGCCTTCGATACCTCGATCGCTGAAGAGATCATTGCTGACCACCCACGCGCCGTCCACGAAGTTGCCGAAATCTTCCCGCAATTAGCAAGCGGTACAGGAGCTATTCTGGATTACGTCACCCGGCTTCGTCTCCCGCAGCAGCAACGGACGTTGACGGACACCAGTCCAGAGGATCAACTTGCGGACCTCCGTGATAAGGCTCACACGATGGTCGGAGAACTCCATGTCATGTACGAATCGCTTCGACGCGTAGCAGTCCGGCATCCGGAGATCGAGCACGAGCAATGGCAAGCCACCACCGCTCAGTCAGGGGGTCGCTGAACAATGGTTGATGCGTGGCTCACAACGATGACCACGAACCTGGAAGCGGTCATCAACCCTCTCATCGCGGCCTGTGAGGAGGGATTCCTCCCCGACGAACTGTACGTACTGGAGAACCCTGGGGTCGGTGACCAATTCGATGATATCACGTCTATGATGGAGCGTGTGGTCGTCGAATACGGCGGTGAGGATCCTGGCCTCTCCGTGACGCAGCTCGAGACGGAGACAGATTTCCAGGGCATCGTCGAACACTTTCGTGAACCGATTGCCCAGATACAGGCCGACGGGGGTACGGCAGCGGTCGATGTCACTCCTGGTCGAAAGTTTATGTCGGCGATCGCGTTCCAGGCGGGGATTCAGTTCGAGGCCGACCACGTCTTCTATCTCTACGTCTCGAACAACCGCTTTTACGGCCGATTGTATCCCGATGTCCCCAGACCAGTAATCGAACTTGTTGATTTCCAGGAGGTTTTCTAATGCAGCTTGCTCGCCACCACATCACCCATCTCCTCAACGCGCTCTACACAGAGGGTATTACGTCAGTTAGTGTCCGGCACCCGTGTGAGGAGATCGGAGAACTCCTCGAAATCGACCTCTCCGATCCCGTCGCAACCACGGTCCGATTCACACAGGGGGCGCTCACGTATCAGGATTCCCGTGAGGAACTCCATACGATGTATGGTGAACAGGCCTACGACGATCTGCCTGACAAGGATACCTACATCCGAGCGCTCGTTGCTGGTGGTCTCGTCGACATCGAAAATCGCGAAGACGTGGAGACGTTCTTTCGCCGACAGGGCCACCCCGACCTTGACGCCGGCCATCAGCCCGTGGCACTGGGCATCGATACGAACCTCCTCGCCTGGCGGATGCCGGACGTACTCCGACTGGATCCGGAGCGATACAGTGACGACAAAGGGCGGAGTCCAGTCAATGGCTTTGCCCTCGCGACGGGTATCTACGAGGAACTCAACTGGCACTACAACCACTACGAGACGCGAGCCCTCGAGGATGCGTTCGGGTCCGAGTTCGCACGGCTGGACAATCAGCCGGCTGGGGCGAATCGTGAAGGATTCCTCGGCCTCTACGAATATCGTCGCCTTCGCGACCATCGATATGCCGATACGATTGAGAGTGAGACGGGTGACGAGGCGATTGTCGACGCCTACGCTGAGTACGACCAAGATAGCCGAAAGCGAGTTATTCTCCTTAGTAATGACCACGGGTTCGTCGAATTAACTCGTGAGGCCGGGGTACTTGCACAACATGTGAGTTTCCCGGTTGACATTCCACGGAAGGTGACTGTTACATGGGACGAACTACAGGATGCGCTCTACACGCTCTCGGTGCGGTTCGGCGTTCTGCGACTCCCAAAGGTAACGCTGTACGGGGTGTGGAACGGCAAATCTGGGGAGGACTGGCAACGACGGCGTCTAGATGTCGATTGCCGTAGCGAAAACGTCCGTGAGAAATTACGGCGTGATCATGCAGTCACAGCTGAATACGAGGCGACAAAATGAGCGTCAGCCCAAAATTGTCGGACGCTCTCAGCCAGCCCCTGAAATTTGGGGGTTGACCTAACTCTAAGTGAACCGGATGATCAGGTGATTCCGGCAGCATCGAATGCGTCTCGAATCCCGCCGAACTCCTTCTTGTAGTAGTAATAGGAGAACTCGCTGTGTTCGTCGATGTCGCCCGTCTTCGGCCGACCGTCGATGACATCGTCGATCTCTCGAAGTTCTTCAATTAGTGTCGAACGGAGGGGGCTTCCGGATGCCCGGTGCTCGGTGCTGACATCGAGTACGGCCAGTAGTTCATCCCAGCCGTCAAAGACAGACCAGTGGGGAACTTCTGGTATCTCGACATCCAGGTCAACGGACACCGGACCGTTGAAACCGATGTCTGCCTCACTCACACTGGGATTCCCATCGACATCCTGGACCATCTCGCTGGATTTCGGGAATCGTCCGAGTGCTTCAGCGAGCGTTGTCCCGTATTCGATCCAATCCTCACGGACAGTGTCTCGTACCGGATACGCACCCTGCACATCTCGGCCTTCGAGTGCGTCGACAATCCGTTCGAGTTCGTGGGCCTGCGGATCAGCCTGATTCGTCTCGAAGGCACGCAGCCGGTTGGTGGAGCACCCTGCTTGCTCGGCGAGTCTCGATCGGGGGACGTCCAGCTCTTCACGACGCGCCAGAATCCGCGGCCCGGTCGGAAACGCAGCGGTAGCGTTCTCCTCAGGTATCGTCGCGAAGACTACATCGGCCAGTACGGACAGTCGTGGACTCACCGCTCCGTTCTCTAGTGCGGCGATGTAACTGCGGTGGATGCGTGGGGCGTCTTCACCACGGCGCTCGATGTCACTTCGCTCCTTGTTGGCGTCTTCCCGATATCGTTTGATGTCCTCCGGACTGGGAACCGACAGCGCCACTGTCGGATCAACCGGGAACTGAGCGACTCGCGTCAGCGGCTCTAGGACGGTGTCACTGTCACCCCCAGAGCTGTCGGGGGCGTCGCAGTCGGAATCGAAGCCAGACCCGATTTGGTCAAGGGCGTCGGTGGCGTCGTTCCAAAGGTGATGTGACGGCGTCTCGGCGATCTTTTGTATTTCTTGTTCGGTACGCTCTGTTCCGGCGAGCGCGGCCAACTGGACACCAAGCGTACCCACCCGGACCTTGTCGTGATTGAGAAGGTCGATGATCACGTCGGCATTTCGCTCTGCCCTCACTCCGAGTCTGTCAGGGTCCTGCTCGACGAGCGTTTCGACGATGTCGACTGCATTTTTGCGAACGACCTTCATCGACTCCCCCTCCGTATTTACATCCAACAGCAGGCGACCGAGGTGGGGAACGAGGGTATCGGGCCGCTTGGAAGCGACTGTCGAGAGAAGAGTTGCGACGCTCTGGTTGAGATGGTATAACTCGCGCCCACCGAGGGCGACGTTTCGATCGACTGGTTCTTCGGACCCTTTCTCCGAGTCGTCAAGAGACGCAGAGATGGTGGCCATCAACCCTGATCCAATGATTTCTCCACGTCGGTTGTGCCCGTGCTGGAGAAGAGCCACCAGCACGTCGTTCTTGTCGGCCGCGACGATGCTTTCCACGATCGCTGCACTCCCCTCTTGATGCTCGTGGACGCTGAGAACTTCCGTGACCGGCAGCATCATCTTCGGCGGCATATCTTGAGCTAGTAATTCAAGCAACTGATCGAGGGTGGCCTGGTACTCAACGAGGTCGACTGGGGGGAGTCCTTGCAACGCTTGTAGCGCCCGGATTTGAGAGTCCGTATCGTCGCCCGCGACCACGCGGTGCAGCCGCTTTACGATTCGTTCTTGTGCCACGTCATTCTTGAGCAGTTGCTGGAGAACGGCGACAGCACTCTCTGACTGGTGGCCGTCGGGATATTCCAACAGGTGAAAAACCTGATCGAGTGTCGGCTTGAACGCCGATGGCGCCTCCTCGGCGAGTGTCTTGAACAGTCGAGGAATGTCCGTTGTCGGCCCTCGAGAAAACTCATTGTCGGCGAGTCGGTCCACAAATAAAGGGACGTGGGGCGCAAACGGCGTAGGCTCCTCCTGAACCGCTGCTTTGATTTCGCCCACAATGTCGTCGTCTCCAGATGACTGCTCCTTGAGCCGGGTCAGCAACTCCTCGACATCGCCACGAGAGGTTTCGCGATCGTACTCCTCGATCACGGATCCGTCCGGTGCAAGCAGCGCGGAAAAGACGCCGCTCGGCTGCTCCGCGACCAGAAACCCCTCGCCTTTGGGATCGTACTTGACTGAGCCGTAGTCGGTGAGCGTCGTCTGTGCGACCGTTCCATCGTCAAGACATTCGCACAACACGACGACCTCCTGGTACTGTTCCCCCACGTGGCCAGCATAGCCAAACTGCCGACCGTCGGGGCTGATTGTTACCTCCTCAATCGACGCCATGCCTGTCTTGAAGACCCGACGGCCCGTTTCATCGTAGACAATCACGCTCGCGTCAGTCACACCAGTCCCTATGATAACCGCTCCGGAGTTGGATACCGAACAGTAATAGCTCCCAGGCGTTTCGAACTGGTACCGGAGTCGGTCGCGGGTGAAGACGAACCCAATCTGTTCATCGGTGTCCATACCGAAGAACGTGGCTCCATCCGGGGCAGTCGTCAGCTCAAGGGACCCACGATCGTCAGCGTATTCGTATCGAATCTGCTCGCCATCGGCTAGTTTGTCAAACCGAAGTGTCAACTCGGAGTCCGGTACGACCAGCCGGTCTCGAGGATCGAACAGTGGTCGGCCGACCAACGACTGCATGACATTGGGAATTGAAACCGTGAGTTCGATTTCATCCCCCTCATCAGTCGTAGCGACGCCGTCCGCCGATAACTGCTCATGTGAGATTGCTTTGACTTCTGTGTGGTCCTCCCCTTCGAGGACACCCCCTGCCACGAGCGTCGGGAGGAGTTCGTTGATGCTATCTTCGGCCTCCTCAGCCGTCGCGTTCGTGAGATTGATGAGGAATGCCCCCTGATTGACAAAGACGAACGTCTCGTCCCCGAACAATGGCTGATAGAGGAGTCCCGGGAACTCAGTCGGCGAGTATCGTACTGCCTCCGTGTCGAGGTCCTCCGCGAGCGTTTCGTTGTGAACGGGTTGGAGTAGCTGTACCCAGTAGTATGGCTCCTCAGGCGTGATGCCGAACTCCTGTCCGGCTACCTCGACCGCCGACTTCCGCGCTCCCATACACATCATACCAACTGGACATCTAATTAAAACACCTGCTAGCCCGAGCATCACCAGCTGATGCGTTTCGGCCGGACGGTACGGGAATCGGATCTACGCTCTTGCGCGGACGGGCGATTTTGGTCCGACTCCACTCCAGAGAGTTGTATCGATACTCTCCTACGGAAGAGTCATTCGCGGAAAACGTTTTGACGCATACGAGAGTCTGATCGATAATGGGTAACTCAGGCGAACGGACATTTTGGGCTACAATTGATCGGCTCAGTAATCAAGGAAATGGCGTGGTCGAGAAAGATGATGGCAGCAATTTCATTGTCGGCCCAGTCCGTGAAGAGGCGGTCGGGAAGACGGTTGAAGTTCGGATGATCGGACCGAATGAGGCTGAACCTGTGGACTCTGATTTGCGGAAGGACGTCTACGCTGAACGAACAAAATCCACGGCCCAAGACCTCTCAGTGGGAGATATCGTTTCTGGGCGGATCCTCAAGCGATCTGCCGAGGGGTTTCCTCTACTTGAGAAGGAGGGTATCCGCATCGAAGTTCCCGGAGCAGAGCTTAACGAGGAGGTCAAAATCAGAGTTGAGGAGATTTCTGGATCTAATTCACAATGGGTCACAGCCACCGGAATCCCTGTTAATCAGGACATCGCTACGGGCGATGGGCACGAGGGCTCAGTCATAGGAGACGTCGAACTGTATGATGAACTGCCCACATCCTCCTCAGGAACGGTCGCTTGTCCCGTTTCCGGCTGTGAATACACAGGTGACCCAGCATCGGTGGCCGGACATGTGAGTGGCAAGCGGGACTCACAACATGATTGGAGTCAGCTTGGATACGCTGGTGCAAATGCGTACAAGCGAAAGATCTCGACTACTGGTCACGAGCTGCAGTCGCAGACATCTCTGCTGCATCTCTCAGACTCTCATTTAGGAGCGTCACTAACAAAGACAGGAGAGTATTCGTCCGACAGCCGGTGTCTAACGGGCTTCCGTCGTGCGATAGACATCTCGATAGAGCGTGAAGTTGACGCCGTACTCAATACGGGAGATCTCTTCCATAATGACCGGCATGGCATCCCTCGCTCGGTGAAAGACGCGGCACAGGATCAACTCACACGGCTAGCTGAGCGGGATATTCCCTTCTATTCGATAGACGGGGACCACGAGCGCGATGGCGGTCGAGAAGTCCTCAGAGAGTTCGAACGACACGGGCTTGTTACGCAGCTTAACGAAACGCCACAGCTAGTCGGTCAGGGACTGGCTCTCTATGGTCGTGATTTCACACCGGCTACGGGATGGGAGTCTACAAGCTGGTTAACCAACCCCCCATCCACCGATCGGTTCGGTATCGCTGCAATCCATCAATCGATCAAGCCGATTAGCAATAGTGATTGGCCAGAGTGTACGGTCGATGATGTCGCCGCAACTGTTGGTTCTCACGTCCATGCGATTGCTGCTGGGCATCTCCACCGCACGGGTATCGATTGGAACGAGGAACTCCCATTCGTACTCGGTGGGACCACGGAGCCCCAGCGAGCCCGCCAAGCTTCGATCAAGCCCGTAGTCGGACTTTTCACTCAAGATGGGAATTCGCTTCGCCATCAGCGGGTCCAACTCACGCTTTAACGCTCAAGCGATTCAAATTGCTCCCAGATCTCCTCGCTGATCTGCTTCCTCATCGATTCTATCTCATCAGGTGACCACTCAACGTCCCATGCGTCATCGAGTGTCGTGAACACGAGTGAAACCCGGACACGACGGGCAGTCTCCTGTTGATTCAGCGCAATCGCATACGCCTTCATCTGATTCTCGTAATACTCCGCGTCAGCTTCCAGTTCCTCGGGAGTGACATCACCTGTCTTGTAGTCGATAATATGGTACGCGTCGGGCGTGATGATCAGGTGGTCGATGAACCCCGATATCTCCCCGCGCTCGAATTCCGCAGTAACATACAGCTCGTCGTACTGGTGCTCGACGTTGACGTCGGTGGTTTGCTCGTTAACGTAGTCTATACCGCGCTGGGCATGGGTACTCACGCGGTTTTGGAGTTCGGGTGAGAGTGAGACCGTGGCCCCCTCGTCAACAAGGGTCTGTTCCATAAGATGTGGCCAGTGCGTTTCAGGCGGCCGCAGTTCGCAGAGCCGATGCACCATCTCGCCGAATACGCTCGCGTCGACGCCGTCCGTTTCGGCACTCGCTTCCTCTACTGAACGGCCGTCTGCTTCACTCTCTCCGGTTGTTGGTTGCTCTTCACCGTGTCGACTCTCTGGACTCGTCTCGCTATCGTCGGTCTCTTCGACGTAGATGGTCCCTGTGTCTTCGTCGAACTGGAGTTCGCCATACTCCCCGAAGAGTGACGCGAGGTCAGTCGCCGAAAACCGAAAGCTGACATCTGGCTTGGGCGGACGCGGTGACAGTTCAACCTCAGGGTCGATATCGGGATCAGGTTGCACCTGTTCGGCTGGCGGTGTCGGGAGCGACACGGTGTACGCGCCGTCACCGTACGTACGCCGGGTATGGGTATCGGAATCGAGGGCAGTGCACACGTCCTCGGTGAGGAGTTCTGGCTGAACCCAGTCGCGCCAACTTGATGCTGACTCAGGGTCCGGCTCCTCGAGACCCGTCATCGTTGGTTCCTCGGTCTCTCCAGCTGCCTCGTGGAGGCCGCTCAGGAGCAGATGGTCTCGTGCTCGTGTGCAGGCCACATAGAGCACGCGTTTTTCTTCGGCGCGTTCTTCGGCGCGACGCCGCTCACGAATCGTGTCACGGGCGATCGTATCCACCATCTCGAACGGGTCGTCCGGGCTTGGTGCCTTCATTCCGACTGCGTGCTGGCCACCAATCTGCTCGAACTCGACTTTCCCGCCGCCCAGGGCCGCGTCGTCCTTGAACTCGCGACCGGTCCCCGGGACGACGACGAACGGGAACTCCATCCCCTTGGCGTCGTGGATCGTGAGAATCTGGACGCCCTCGCCGGTTGTGTCAGCTTCGCTTTCCCGGCCGCCGAGCTCAATGCGGCGTTCGATCCGACTCACAAGTGTCGTAAGACTCCGAACGCCATCGTCGCTCCAGCCGCGAAGCTGTTCGCGGAACTTCTCCACGTTCGCCATCGCCTGTTGTGGGCGCTCGTCGGCGCTGACACTCACCAAGTAGCCTGTATCCTCGAGGATCTGTGTTAGATACGCAGCCCACGACCCGTCGAATCCGGCAGGTTCCTCGTCGCCAAGCCCTGCCAAATGACGCCACTCTTGGAGATGCTCATAGGCATCTTGGAGTTCCTGATGCTCACTCGTCGCGAGTGCGTCCCACATAGAGTCGTCATGGAGTTTCAACTGTGCGAGCGTGTCGTCGGTGAGCCCGAACAGCGGCGAGCGAAGCGCTGCGTAGAGTGCCCGTTCGTCACTTGGATCGGCGAGCGCCCGGAAGAGGTTCAACAGCGCGGTGATTTCTGTCGATTCGTAGAAGCCAATCCCGGACGCGACTGAATAGGGGACGTCCACCTCTTCTAGTGCTCGTTCGTACTTTTTGAGGTGGGTGCGGCTGCGGATGAGGAGAGCAATGTCGCTCGGTTTGATGTCCCGTGGCTCCGGGGGTTTATCACCCTCCGCTGTCTCCTCATGGTCACTCAGTCCGCTTTCGGGAGCGGGTTCACTCTCGCTACTATCGTCGTCCGTTTCATCCTCTTCGGGGTAGACTTGGAGCGGTTCTGCCAGTATCTGGGAGAGGCGAGCGGCGAGCGCCATCGCCTCCAACTCTGTGTCGTGTTCCGGCTCGGCTGTCGCAAAGTCCGCGTAGTGACCGCAATGGTGTTCTCGGAGGTCGGCATCGGTTGGCACCGTGAGGTACTCCACAGTACCGAGATCTGCTGGATCGTCGCGATCGGCTGTTAGGGATTGGGGAGCCGCCTCGTAGGGCTCACCGTCTTCGTCGAAGATGGCTTCGAAGAGTTCGTTGATCGACTCCAGCACCGTCGGCAGCGTTCGGAAGTTCGTCGAAAGTTGGTCGTCATCCTCGCTTTCTATATCCGTGGTCTGAGCGTCTTGGGATACCTGCTCGAGAGTCGTGGCCGTTTCACGGAACTGCGTGACGTCGGCGTTCCGGAAGCGATAGATGCTCTGTTTGACGTCGCCCACGACGAACACGTTCTGAGCATCGAACGTTTCCCCGTCGCTGGCCGTCAGGAGCTTGATGAGGTCCCACTGGCGTGGGTCAGTATCCTGGAACTCGTCGACCATCACGTACTCGAACTGTTCCCGTAACTCTTCGCGAATGTCGGCGTTCTCAGGTGCTTGGAGGAAGTCGACGGTATAGGAAATCTGATCAGTGAAGTCGACAGCGTTCTGCCGGTCTTTCCGGTCCTCGTACTCGGCAGCCGCGATCTGGGTCAGCTCTGCGAGCGCTCGGACGAGGGGGAAGCTGTTCGATTCGATTTCCAGATCCACGTTGACGGCGTACTCCTCGGGCTGGAGCGTCTCAACGAGTGTTTCGAACGCGCTGTCGAACTCCGCCTTTCGGGGATGGTCTCCCCACCGGGTGTTGGCTCCCGTATAGCCCGCGTAGCGTTCCCCACTACCCTTGGTGAGGTGCATACTGAGTTCCGCAATCGTCGACTGCTTGGCTCGGGATGGGACCCCATCGTCGAATCCTGCGTCAAGTCGAGTTACGACTCCTTCCGCGCGCTGCCAGGTCTGCCCCCCGGTCTCGATATCTGGGGGGGTCTCAACAAACTCTCGCAGGGTAGCCGCAGCCGCGACGAAGTCGGGGTGGGCAAGCCGCTCGGCGGCTTCATCCGGATCGATTGGATGCAAGGCTGACTCGACGAACGAGATGTATTCCTCCTCCGTGGCCTCCGCCCACCGATCAGCCCACTCAAGACTCTCCGGTCGCTCGCCCAGCAGATCGGTCAGGACGTCTTGGAGTTGGCTCCGTGAGAACCGCCGGGCCAGCGTTTGCGTTGCCTCATGATTCTCGTATTCTTCGAGGACGCTACTAACCGTATCGTGAATCAGTGCGGTCGTCTCGTTTTCGTCTAGCGTATCGAAGCCAGGATCCACGGCGTCGATCGTCAGCGCGTGTTCGCGCAGGAGCCGAGCACAGAACCCGTGGAGCGTGTGGATGTACCCTTGCTCGAGTTCATCCGCAACCGTACGCCAGGCCTCGAACTCCCCGACATCGAGTGACTCAATGCGGTCCGTGATTTCCGTTCGGACGCTCTCCTCGAGATCGTTTGCTGCCCGTTCGGTGAACGTCGTCGTAAGGATGTGCTCAGGTAGCAGCTGGACCTCACCAGTCCCGCCGTCGGTTTGTTCCGCGAGCGACTGTTCGATCATCTTCAGATATCGAGCAGTCAGCGTCGTGGTCTTGCCCGTTCCTGCCCCGGCTGTGAGGGTCACGTTCCGGTTGAGGGCATTGACAGCCCGTTGCTGCTCGTCGGTCAAGTCTTCGTAGGAGACCATTGTTACTCCACCTCCACGATATCTTCGAGGTCGTGGTCCCTGGCTTTCAGCGGGACGTACGCTGACTCACCCGTGTCGTCGATTGCTTCGATAACCTCCTTCCGCTGGTGCGAGCGGACGTCACAGACGTGTGCGTAGTCACAGTAGCGACATCCGGCGTCCGATGGATCGAGGACTGTCGGGTGGAATTGACCCTCTGCGATGCCCGAGGCGAGATCCCCGAGGCGTTGTGGGGTTGTCTCATCGATGAATCGTCGGAACGCCTCGTGTGTCTCGAAGTACGGGTAGGAGTGACGGAGCAGCGGTGTGTCGACGTCGTCGCTTCCATGGTAGACCGCCATCTCCTGTGAGGTGAGGAGCCCGCTACGAGAATTGACTGAACTCGGGGGCGAGACCTGGTAGTATGCGCCACCAACCACTTCGGCATCGTTGAGTGCTTCTTCGGCCATCAACGCGTACAGTTGCAGTTGGAACTTCAGCCCGGTCAGCGCATCATTTTCGCTGGGAATTGAGCTTCCAGTTTTGTAATCTTGGACGACCACCTGTGTTGGGTCTGTTCCTGGGACCGTCTCGACGCGATCGATGAGTCCATGAATGGGGACCAAACCGTGTGGCGTCTCGATTTCTGCAGGATCGTCGCTGAGTGGGGTGCCTGCATCGTAGGGATTACCGATCCGGCCTTCGAACCATGTCGGTCGGGCGGTCGTTTTTGCGGGCTCCTCCGCCTCGTGGTTGAGGAATCGATAGAACAGCCCCCGTGAAATAGGACGACCGTCCTGCGTCTCATGTGGTCCATAGTATGGATTGGTGTCTGGAGTTCCGAGTCCAGCGAGCACGGACGTCAGCCATTCTTCCTGGAACGCTGTTTGGGCGCCATCATCGAATGCATTGTCAAGCCGCTCAAGGGCGGTGTCGAGGATCTGTTGTTGCCGTGTTTCGAAGTCGCCACCTGGGTGAACTGGATCGCTGCCCCCTGACTGTAAGGACAGGTAATAGTGTTCGAGTACGTCGTGGATGTACGAGCCGCGGTCGCTCGCGTCGGGTTCCCGCGTTAAACGATCCGGTGCTTCGATGCCGAGAACACGGCGCATGAAGTACTTGAACCCACACGCAGCATATGTCTCTAATCGACTCGGACTGTACGGCTCGCGGTCGAGCGTATCGTGAATCTGGGAGACGGTCTCTTCTGTGAGCTGGCCATCGTAGGGTGTCAATTCGGGACCGGCTCGTGCCGCGGCGCAGGCAATACCCGCCTGAATGCGAGTCTGTTGGGTACTGCTAACCGATCCGGCTTCAACTGCTTCCGTGAGTAGGCCGTGGACACGTGCGTCGGATGTCTCGGGAAGGACGTCGCCGACTGCCCGCTGCACGTCTTCTTGGCATCCTGGCTCGTTGTCAGCTGGCTCAATCGTCACCTCCGAGAGATCGACAAGCCGTCGAAGTTCAGTCAGGATGTCTGCTTCGACGTGCGGTTCACCACTAGCACTCTGCTGGGGGATGGAGAGATGAATTGATGCTGTACTCCCGAGGAGGACGCTCAAGTGATACCGTGCCTCTGCAGAGACATCGGTCTGCTCGAAGTCGCCGTGTGCCTCGTAGATGGGTCGTGTGAAAGCGGTTTGCTCTGTATCTGAAGGGAAATGGGTTGACGTTAAGCCGAGAACGTACACGTGTTCGAAGTCTCGGAGGGGAGCCTCGGCGAGATTACAGACAACGACGCTTTCCTCGGGTGGTCGGATCGACTGCTGGACCGAGACGCCGTGAAGAGCGCGTTCAAGACGGTCAACGCTGTCACCGATTTCGGGATCTGCCAACGGTGTTGTGAGGGAGAGTGTCTCGAGGATCCGGTCGAGACGGTCGCGAGCGCGCAGTTCACGTTTTCGAAGCCCAGACGAGAGTTCTTGTTCACTTTCCAGTGCGGTCGAAACGCCGAGACGCTCAAGAAGGGCGTCAAGTTGGTTAGGGAGTTTATCGAGCGACTCCTCTGACAGAGCGGCTACATCCTGAGTCAGAGAAGTGACCGTTGCTGCGATACCGTCGTCAACGTATTCAAGGATGGACTCAAGCCGATTTGTCTCTGCTCTAGCCGTAACCCGAGCGAGTTCGTGGTAATCGAGCTTCTCTTCCGTATGAGTAATGGTGACCAACGGATTCGTGAGAAGGTCAAGAAGTGTATCGATAGTACGGGGTTCCTGTGCGAGTTGGCAGATCGTTTGGACCACATCGCCCAGTGCTGTCTCGGAGAGGGGGATCTCAGTTTGTAAACTGGACGGCAATTCGTACGTTTCGAAGACCTCCCGCACTTGATCGGCATACTGAACTGGGCTCGTGAGGACGATGCCGATATCGTCGACCTGCGTTCCTGTCGAGATCCGACTCCGGATCTCTCGAGCGGTGGTTCGGATCTCATCGGGGACCGTTTCTGGCTCGGATAGTGTCAGACCCAACCCAGCCGCAGTGACGTTACTCGTAGACGGTGACTGCTGGGGATGGCGATAGAGGCTTCGAGTGATACGTTGTCGCGTTTCGATAGGGGTTGAGTCAGAGTCGCTGAGATGCTCTCGAACGAAGTCCAGATCGAAATACGCCTCTAACGCTTGCTTGGCGCCTGCATCAACACCCAGTGCCGAGTTCTCATCTATCTGCTTGGGGTGGAGAGCAATTGTCGGCCAAGTGTCAACGATTCGTTCGAGAAAATTCCTTTCTAGTCGATCATATCGGGTGAAGCCGCTGAGAATGACCGCATCCACAGAAGGAAAAGTATCTGAGAGAGCTGTCTCTGCCGTCGTTGCGTAATACATCCGCTCAGTGCGATAGACCTCTGGTAATTCATCGGCCAAGATTTCTTGTCTGGCTGATTCGATCGATTCGGCCAGTTCAGCGACATACTTCGCGCGGTCGCCAACCCCCTCTTGCTCGAGGCGGCTTTGCATTGCCTCCGGTGAAAGCAATCCTGCTTGTTCGAGTTCGGTGTAAAGTGTCTCAGCTTCCCGCCTAAGCCCTGCTCGCGGGAATCGTTCGTTAGTGTGAAGCGGATTTGTTGGCGAGGTGACTCCTTCGAGCCCGAGTTCAACCAGTCGGTCCAGGAGTGGTTGATCAATATGGGTTACTTGGCCTTTGTACTGGTCTTCTTTGTACCACTGGGAAGCGAGGTTCTCGAAGGTGTCAATACGGAGTCCCGCTGATGGCCCGTGGTTTTTCCAACGGTCTCTGGTAACGTCTTTGGGATGATTCGGCTGCACAATATAGAGAATGCTCTCCGGCTGGGTTCCTACTTGTTCCTCGAGAATATTGAACGCGTGAGATTCCAATTGGGAAAACTCAGGGCCGGTAAGTAGTAGACGACGAGACATACTCCGTTGTTGCCTGATTGGAATATTAATGTTCGGGGGCGCAACAGGTGATTAGGGGATTTATGTGTACCAGCACTAGCAGGCCACATTGAACCACTATTGACATCCGGCTCTGTTGAAATCCTCATAGAGCTTCAGATACGCCCGATAGTTTGACCAGATGCAAGCGCTCCCAAAGTCACGGTTATCCGGTTTGTTGAGCAAGCGTTTCACTTGCTCACTTACCTGGCGACTATTCCAGCGAGAAGGTATCAATACAATAAGGATTCAACAGGGCCAGTAGTATTGCTACATTTCAGCGAGGGTCCTAGCCCAGGGCCAAGTATTGTACATTCAAGTTCTTTCGTTGACTTCTGGATAAGCAATGACGGATGACCCGGCGGTTCTTGACTTGATGGACTCAGAACCAGCTTATTCCTTCGAGTCCGGTGGGCTGTTTCAGGGTGATAGTCGAGAGTCCCTGAAACAGCTCCCCGATGGCTGTATCGACCTGGTCGTTACTTCGCCTCCCTTTGCCCTCCAGCACAAGAAGGAGTATGGAAACGAGGATCAGGAAGGGTACAACGACTGGTTCATGGAGTTTGCTGAGGAGGTGCATCGCGTTCTTACTCCCCATGGCAGCTTCGTCATCGAGATCGGCGGTGCGTTCGAAAAGGGTTGGCCCAAGCGCTCGATCTATCAGTTCCAACTCCTCACCCGTCTCGTTGAGGAGGGGGACTTCGACCTTGCACAGGATTTCTACTGGTACAACCCTGCTAAACTTCCCAACCCGATTGAGTGGGTGAATGTTCGAAAGATTCGCGTCACCGACGCTGTTACCCACATTTGGTGGCTCTCGAAGGACGTCAACAAGGACTCGGCGGTCAAGGATGGTGAACACCCTCAGCCGGAGGCGAGCAACCAGCGGGTGTTACAGGAGTACAGTGAAAGCCACAAGAACCTGTTAGAGACTGGGGAGTACAATGACGGCAAGCGAGGCTCGGGATGGGATATCGACCCGGAATCCTTTGCCAACAAGAATGAAGGCTCGATTCCTGACAACTTGATCGAGGGGCATTCAGCCCGGGGCGTTCTTGAGCGCTGGGACGAGATCTCCGCCCTTGAATTCATCGAGCTGATCTCGGATGAAGACCCAGAAGATCTGTCGGCAGGGGACCTGCTTCGGACTTTGGGGATGGGTGGTCAAGAACCCGATAATTTGGTGGAGGCCTCAAACACTGCGAGCAACACACATTACCTTCGGATGTGTCGTGAGTTCGGCTTTGACCATCATCCAGCTCGGTTTCCTCGTGATATCCCTGAATTCTTCATCAGCTTCCTCACACCCGATCCGCCGTATGACGATTGGGACCGCGGTGCGTTGGACCGGCCGGTCGTCCTGGACATCTTCGCCGGGAGTAACTTGACGGGGAGGGTCGCACAATCGAAGGGGCGCTATTGGCTCGGCTTTGAGCAAGAGGAACAGTACGTGCAGACCTCGCAGTTCAGGTTTATGGACGAGGACGAGATTCGAGACTCGTTGAACGACGAAACGAGTGACTTTGGCGAGTTCGCTGAAGTTGGGGACGATTAGGGAAGGCTACGGCTCAGGTTCGGATTCCCCGCTTTCGGTGAAATCATCCAGCCCGTGCTGAGTGTTGTTGAATTTCCGCTCGACTTGCATCGGTGAGAGGAATCGTACCTCGGAGGCCTCGAGATACTCCTCGTCTTTCTCGAATGCCATCCAATACCGACCCAGCTCTTCGGCAATCTTGCCCGTGATGTTCGAGCCGCCGAAGATATCCAATACCACTGGTCGGTCGAGATATCCACGGTTCCAGTCATCGTAGGGTGGGTTCGGCGTGAGGAACTTCACGAAGAACTCCGGAATCTCATCAGGGAAGCGTGCTGGATGCTTATCGAGCCCTGCTCTACTGCACATCTTGTCGTAGTGGGTCTGGCTACCCGTGTTCGTCGCGGAAATAAGGTTATCAGGGATCGCGCCCCCCGAATCGGTAAAGAAGCCCTCTTCGCTAATGTTGTGGCCGGACGGACGCTCTCCAGCATTGTACTCTCCCTTCTCCATGAGGTCCTGCTGGCTTTGACTGTATTCCGTTAGTACCCGGCGATTGTCCGCTTCTGGGACCGGTTGCTCGTCCGGCTCCGTCGCACTATCGGCGGCGATGTTCGGAGCGAGCCACCAGATGTGCGTCACCGCATCACTCACCCGGATTCGCCGTCGATTGACCCATTCTGCGGGGGAGGGGAGTTTTGCCGGGTTGTGCCAGTAGAAATCCTGTGCGAGTTTGAAGCCGACGTCGTCGCTCGTGAGTTTGGTGAGGAGCTCGAATTGGTAAGTCGACCGCGATGGCTCCCCCGAGTTGAAGGCGCCGCCGATTTCGATGACGAAACTCCCGTGCTCGCAAAGGACGCGCTTGACTTCCTCGGCAAATTCGAGGAACCACGCTTGGTATTCCTTGTCCTCATCGTCCCAATCGTCGCCGTACTCTTTCTGGTGTGCGAGCTCGAAAGGCGGGGACGTAACGACAAGGTCAATCGAGTTTGACGGCAAATCATCGAGAAAGTCGCGGCTGTCCCCGAGATATGCCGCTCCGTTGTCCGTCGAATATGCCGCGGAGTGGGAGAGGAGATCCGTTATCGGCGACGACGATGTCATATTGAGGAGTTTCTCTCGACTGTAGTAAGTGGAGCGACTCTCGGCATTTCTTGTTTGTGAGCGAACTGTTTCTGTCCACTACCGTAGTTTGTTATCCGGTAAAATCGGTCAAATCCCGCTCTTCGGATTCTGATTCCTGAAACCGTTCGAAGTCATCCTCAAACCCTTGAATCATGGCTTGAGATCCTTCACTGTCCTCCCCGATTCCGAACGAACGACCACGGAACGGTCCGTCGTCGGGGATCTCTTTCGTTCGGCGAATTGAATGAAGTTGGCTTTCCAACGCCTCGCTAAGCGCTGCTGGGTTCTCATCGTATACCGGATCTGGCTGTTCGCTGAGCGTCAATATCGTGTAGGGCTCGTTTTGCATGATCCGGGCGGCCATCTGCGTTGCGTCCTCGCGGAACCCGGAGCGGGCAACATAGAGGATCGTGGTGGCGTTCGTGAGTCGTGCGGTTGTCGTGACGCTTGCAATCTGTGTGGGCGTGACCTTCGACCGTGTGGCTGAGCAGTGAATCAACCACCGCGTCAACGTCAGGTTTGCATCGTCCATGATGACGTCCGTGGTGGCTTCGCTCGTACCGCTATCGTCGGTTCGGCGCCCGACATACTCTAGTCCCAACTGCCGCCCGAGCCGGACAGCAAGCGCGATGAGTCCGGTTTGCCGTTCAGATGAGCTTCCCCCATCGAGTGCGTTTTCGAGCTCGGTGAAGTTGAGCCGAAGCGCCTCTCGAGGAATTCCTGTTCGTTCGGCGTACTGCTCTAGTATCGGTTCAAGAACCTCAGCATCGAACGCTTCCGTCGGCTCGATGAGGTTCGGTGAGCCACGTTGGGACGTAATCTCGAGATATCCGGCCGCTGCGAGCGGGTTAAGGATGTTCTCCGTGATCTTCCCTTGCGGGATATTTCGATCGTGGTGATTCGTTGCTAGCGTTCTTACATCCGTATTCTCGATCGCTTCGTCGGGATCGATTATCGCGAAGGCACGGAGAAACGCCCGCTGTTCGTCGGTGAGCCCTTCGAGTGCGTCGAGCTCCTCCGTGGTGAGTCCCAGTATTTCGTTGAGCCTGCTCGTGTTGATCTCGTAGTACGGGCTTCCAGTGTTGAGAATCTCCGCTTCAGCGAGCCAGCCACGCATCTGGCTCCAGTGGTTCGAAGTTTCTCCAACCTTGATATCGTAATAGCGACCGAGAGCGTCCTTGATCTCGTCTGCCGTCGTATCCTGCCCGGCCGATTGAAGATCTCGAATTATGTCGATCACTTGCCGCCCGTGAAGATTGAGGAGAATATGCCGGGCGAACTCACGATACAGCTGACCTTCGTCGTCCCTCAGCTCGTACAGTTGCTCACCGAGGTCGGTGAAACGGAAATCGTCCGTAACGAGCTGATATCCTTGATTCTTGAGCCCCAGTACGACCAAGCGTGCACGTTCCTCAGGATTTCGAGACCCCTCGAAGAATCGCTCAGCAACGGCTGACTTGAACTCCGTTTCCTCTCCTTCATGTTCCCCAACCAGCTCGAGGGCTGCTGCAAGCTTCGTGTATTTTCCGGTTTCAGTATCGAGCTGCGCCGGGCTGAACGCATCTCCGAAGGGGAGGTCGGATTCATTCCCAGCCATCGGTGATTGCGTACTGTTCAGGAACCAACGTATTAGATGTATCGTTGATATACTTCACGCTGAGAAAAAGTAGCAGCCAACGCCCCTCGCTCAGCTCAAGCTGCGGACATTTTTTATACTGTGAGCTGATTAGGTAGGACAGCTCAATGAAGTTAGATAATGATGCTGTGTCCCACCCTGAAGACTTGATGACGGCAACGGAGCCAAGACGTGTAACGGATCTTGTAGAGCGGCAGCCACAGTACGTAACGACGGCCGGAAACGAGACCGTAGAGGTCCGACCATCCATCGAAGCCATCGGTCAGGAGCCCATCCAGGGAGCTGCGTATGCTGGGGATAGTCGACAGCTCCTTGATGAAATCATACCTGCGTCAATTGATCTTGTCGTCACGTCGCCGCCCTTTGCACTTCAGCGAAAGAAGGCCTACGGGAACAAATCCCCCGAAGAGTACGTCGAGTGGTTCCTTGAGTTCGCTGAGAAGGTGTATGAGGCCCTTGCTGAAGACGGCTCGCTCGTCATCGACATCGGCGGCGGGTGGCAGAAGGGCAAGCCGCTTCGGTCACATTACCACTTCAAGCTCCTCTCGGCGCTCACCGACGACAGCGGGTTACTCGCCGATCGATTCGGTGAGACGTTCAATCTCGCCCAGGACTTCTACTGGTACAATCCGGCCAAACTCCCCACTCCAGCTCAATGGGTAACCATCGAACGAATTCGGGTTAAAGACGCGGTGAACCATGTCTGGTGGCTCTCGAAGAACGACGCTCGTGAGAAGCCGGACAACCGTCGGGTGCTAAAAGAGTACAGCGACGCACAGAAGCGGCTAATTGAGAAGGGACACGACGCCCAGTCACGACCGAGTGAACACGAGCTTAGTGATACTTTCGACGAACCGGCTGAGGATGGGGCGATTCGGCCAAACTTCCGAAACGCAATCGATGATTCATCGACGACACAGAGTTCCGCGGAGTTACTCGAAAACCTCGATGTCCCGGAGGCCCTGCTGGAGGTGGTCCTTGAGGAGGGCTTGACAGAGGAGTTGGTTCAGACACTTGGCGCCGCTCATACTGAGGACAACGTACTCGAGATCGCCAATACCCGCTCAACGACGCCATATCTCGAAGCCTGCAAAGAGACAGAGACGGAAATTCATCCAGCACGGTTCCCTCGCGAGCTTCCGAAGTTCTTCATTCAGTTTCTGACTGAACCGGGCGATACAGTATTGGATATCTTTGCGGGGAGTAACACGACCGGACAGATGGCCCAACAGACCGGGCGCAAATGGCTCGCTTTCGAGTTTGAGGAGGCATATCTTGAGGGATCTCGATATCGCTTCCAAGAGCCCGAAGAGATTCGCTCAGGGTCGACGTCGGTGCCGGAAGCTCAGAGCCCATAGCGTCGTAATTCGTGTGTCGGCCCCCTTGATGCTCTCGCTGTGCGACATACTATTCTGGGCAGCAAATAGGGCTGTGCTCCCTCAGCGTTCTTGACTGAACGCAGAGACTGCTACTTTGACGACGAATCGACGATGTGAAGCCACTACTGCGTTCCTTTGTCTGAAAATATGGCTCTCACCTCGACCGTCACTTCTGAATCACGAGGAACGACAGCATACACTCCTGCGGGAGCAATCCACCGTGGTAGTAGCGATCGCCGCTATAGCCCTGCTTGCTGAAGTGTTGGCGCGGATCAACGAGGAGCTGGAGATCCGCTTTGAGATAGTCGTTGAGCCCAGGCGTGCTTCCAGAGACTGACACACCGTTGGTCAGTCCACTCAGGTCATCCCCTGCGACTCGGCGATACTTCACTTCGCTATCTGGGGCGCTTGAGGGAACGGCTTCCGTGGTCGTCCCCTCGGGTAGGAGCACGAACCCGTGGTCAGTAACGACGTAGATTCGGTCCCAGTTCTTGTTGTCGAGCTTATCGCGAATCATCGCCGCAAGCTCGGTGACGTAGTTGTCGAAGTGATGGACCATCTCGCCAATTTCGCCTTCCCCGACCTCGTCGATTTCCTTATCGTAGTAGGTGATTCGATGCTCTCCCCAGCCGTCCACCCGGTCATCGGGAACGCTCCAGCCTTCATCACTAAGGAAATCTTTCCGGCGCTGCTTGTTCGAGAGTGAGCGGTCGCCCTGGAAGGGAGTGAGCGTCCCATTGTACATTTCGAGCGAGAACCGGAACGAGCGGCCGGGTGTGAGTGCGGCCATCCCGAATTTGGTCTCAGAGGGAAGCGTTGAGAGCCTGGTCTCACGGGAGACGTCAAAGGCGTCATTGAGTTCCGCTGCAAGCCGCTGTGTGAGGTCATAGCGAAGCGCGTCGATGAGGAGGACGGCGACGGTTCCAGCTTTCTTGAACTCGTTTTCGTGGTCGCTCCACCACTCATAGGCTGGATCCTTGTTGAGCAATGGTTGGCCAACCTGCATTGCCGCCTCGACCTCCTCGGCGAGTGTTTCGAGGTACTCACGGTAGCGACTCGTGAGCAGTTCGTCTCGAAGGTCGGGGAGCGTTCCTGTCGCTGGGTGATCGACCGGAACGTCACTCTCGGGGGTGCCAGTCAGTTGGACTTGGAGGACTTGGTCGTCGATCTGCCAGCTGCCCTCATCGACGTCGGCATAGGCCGAGAAGGGATCGGCCTGTCCGTCTCGGTCCTCCCAGGCACTGAACTGCTGTTGGAGCCGGGCAAGGTGCTCACACTGGGCCCAGAGATCGCGCCAGCCCGTGTAGTCTGGATAGACCTCCAGCGCCTCCTGTCTGATCTGTGCCTGCTCGATACAGGTGGTAAGGTCTCCTGCGTCGAAGGAGTCGTACCAGGACTCCCAGAGGGCGTCATCGAGGGCGCGATCGACCGGACAAGAAGCATACGTCCAGACATCATCGAGGCTCCGAACCACGTCCGTCCAGAACTCTTCGCCCAGGTACTCTTCGGCGCTGGCTCTGCTCCCACCCATGTTGAGCAGCTGGGTCAGCGGGCTGTGGTTGGATTCGCCGTACCCCGCGGGGAAGTGCGAGGCGTCGACGCCATTGACGTGCAGCGCTTGGGCGACGGCCCAGCGACGGACGGTGCTGGTGATCTCCTCGGGGCTGGCACCATCTTGAATGGGGATATCGTCGTCGAGTTTCTCCCGGATTTCGGCAACAGTCTGGGGATCTCTGCTGATCTCGGGCCAGCCCTCACGGAGGAGGTGATCGATGATTCGGCCATCGCCGCGGGTGTAGATTTCTTCTCTGAGGCTCTCGTATGTGGGGATCCCGGGTGTCTGGAACTCTGCTTTGATGATGCCGGCGATCTGTGTTCTGGTGGCGGCGTCGTTCATTTCGACGTCGAAAATGTCCCACGGATTCACCCCATAGAGGTCGGCGGTGAGCTCTTCGATGCTCTTGGTGACCTCTCCGCCGGTCTCACGGATATCGCGGAACCAATCCCGACCCTGTTTGCCCTCGCCGACGTACCACACAATGGGCCGGTCGGCTTCCCGTTCCTCTGTGAGTGCGTCTGTTCTGAGAGCGAGCGGGAAGCCCTCTGCGGCGCGGAACTCGACGCCCAGCTGTTGAGCTGCGGCGTTGACGATCTCTTTGAGGAACCCGCCGTCGTCCCACCAGACCACTCGCACCTCCGTCGTGTGACTGTCCGGGAAGGCCTGCTGCAGGTGCTGTTCTGCTTCGTCGGTCAGATCGTGTTGGGGCTGGTTCATTTGGTGTCCTCCGCGTCGATGACGACGATGGTCCCATCATCGTAGTTCGAGAGCCGTTGCCAGAGACCGTTCGTATCTGGGTCTCCAATGTCCTCCTTTCCACCCTCCATGATGGATCGGCCTTGGGTGAGCAGTTGCTCGGCCCGATCAGGATCAGGAATCGTTTTTCCACTCACTGCATTCCGGATTTGGGTTGGGATGAATCCCATATTGTCGTCCGATAGCTGTTCGGCGACGTCCTGGAGCTGTGCGTGCAGAGACTTGCCGTCTGTTTTCGTTTCGAGCAAGGCGCGTCCGTTCGAGAGCGTCTCGGCATCGGTTCGGAGCGCCTTTTCGCCGAAGGCCTCCTCAGTGAGGGCTCCGTCGGCGTCGTTCGCGTCGTCGATCGTCTGTTGGAGTGTCTCGAGATCGACGGTCGGGTAGGCTTCGGTGACGGCTTCGATATCCTCCGTGAGGTATGTGCTCTGTAGGGTTTCTGTGAGTGATTCTCTGAGGGCGTCGACGTCTTCGGCGGTCGTGGGTGTACCAGCGAGGTCTGTGGACAACTCTTGGAGAGTCTCGACTCTGAACGTCGCGGCGTCGTCTAAGAGTGTCTCCACCCTCTCGGCGCTGGGGATCTGTGACCCACTCGTGGCAGTGCTGACCGACCCAGTGACTGAGGCGGTTGGGTAGTGCTCGGTGAGCCATGTACTGACCGTGCTGAGTCGGTCCCACAGGGGCTCCTCATCATCGTCGGCGATGAACAGCGGGGCGGCCGAAGCGTAGCGTTCGGCTTGCTCGACCACATCATCGTTGGTCAGGAGGTTCGGGTCCAGCTCGTCGTCACCGAAGGCCGGTTTGAGTGCCTGGCTCAGTGTTGCCAGTGTAAGGTGGCTGTTGAACTCCAAGTCCGTCCGTGAGACGACGGTGTTGAACTCTTCTGCGTGATTGGTGGCCCAGGTCTCGATTCCCGTAAGCAAGTCCTGTGTGTCATCTGAGTCGGGTTCCTCGCCGACGAGGGCTGCATAGACATCACTCAGGTCTTCCGGCGGAGGCGACGGGTCAAAGACGATGATTGCGTCCTCAAAGCGGGTCGTGCTGGTGATGGTGCGGGCGACTTCTCGGGTATCGGTGACTCGCTCGCCATCGGCTCGAATCGCGATTTTGTCTTTGGCATAGAGGACAAAGAGGAGCGTCTGCAGGGCTTCGACGGGAGTTCCGAGGAACTCCCCACTCCGGCCATTGATGGTCTCAAGCACCCGATCGCCGCTGACGCGTTCATCGGTGTCGAAGCGATCCAGTTCGAGGAACTCCGTTGCCCACCCATCGCTTATTTCCCGGGGGACGGGGTTGACGCCGAGCTCCTCAGCGTCATCATCGCTCAGCGGCCATGGCCCACCGTTCGTGAAGAAGTCGATGAACGCCTCCAGGTCTTCCATCTGGAGGGTGTGATCGATGTGCTTTCGCTTCGGGAATTTATCCGTAACAGCGGCTTCAACGGCGTCATCGAGATCCTCTAGGTATGTCCCATAGGATGCTTCTCGCTGTGGTCGATAGACTGCGGCGTCGTTGAGCCGATCGCGGAGGTCGTCTTCGACCTCTTCTTGCATCGACTGTTGGTCGAGCCGGTGGTCCGGGCTCGGGTCGGCCATCCCACGCAGGACTTGCTTCATTCCGATCAGCTCCCGCACTTGCCGGCGGGTTGTATCGGTGATGGTGGCCGTGATCAGGATGTCTTCACGACCGGTGGGTCCACTATGGGCTTCTTGCCACTGTGTCCGTTCCTCGGCAATGGTGTCTGCATCATGGACAAGCACCCGAAAGACGAGTTTGTCGTACTCTTCGGTGACTGAGTCAGGAACCGACCGGTCGATCGCATACCTGACGGTGTAGGTGATTCCTTCGAGATCGCCGAAGGACCCAGTTTGTGACCCTTCGTGAGCTGGGAGGTGTGTTGGGTCAGCCTCTTGGATGAACTGCCGAATGTTGTTCTGGACTTGGTGTTCAGGGAGGTCGGTTGCTTCCTGCTGGACTTCTTGCCAGAACTGGATCTCCTCTTCTGACAGGATGGTGTAGGTCGAAGGTTCCGTCTCCGTGCTTTCTCGGATCAGGTTCTTTCTGACCAAGTCCTCGAGATGGCCCTCGACGGTCTCTGTGAGTGCGTCGACGTCGGTTTCGACGTCGTCAATCAAGAGTCGGGTGAGGTTGTCGGCGGTGCGGGGGACGGTGTCGACCTGACTCAACAGGAACAGCGCCTTGGCGGTTTCTGCGGTCTCTGCATCCAGGGTGCTCTCGACGCGACTGATGAGGTCGGTGGCCCAGGCAGAGATGAGCTCGGTGTCGTCGTCGATGATGTCGAAGAGCTCGTTCCAGGGGACGATGACGCCCGGCGGGTCGCTTGCCCAGCCATGATTAACGAACAGCGATCGAACGCGGGCAAGGAGAGCTCGCCCCTGGATGTATTCTCGGTCAGTATCCCGATCGCCTTCGATAAGCCCCTGCATGGCGTCTCTAAGGAGCCAGAGGTCCAGATCGCGAAACGGATAGGCTTCGACTGGGTCGTTATGGGAGGGCGGGTCGGCGTCGTCGGTGAGTGTCGGGTCGAGCTCGGGCGCCTCTGCAAGCAGCGTTGTGTCGATGTGGTCGGCGCCCGCCGCGGATTTTTGCAGCCAGCGTTTCCGGACGATGGTTTCGGTGTCGGCGCCTTCGAGTTTCACTTCCTGGGCGAACCACGCATTGTCGTCGACGTCGCCGAGGAAGTTCTGTTGCATGTCCCGCATTGGCCATTGGCCGGTGCCCAGAATCGGGGGATTGAGCCCATCGATGAGGGCGGTGACGGTGTCGACGACTTCCTCATACCGACGCTGCTGATCGCCGACGTAGATCGCGATTTCGTCCAGCCCGATCAGATATTCATACGTGTCGCCGTCTCGTTCCAGATGGCGCTTCGTGCGATGGAGCCGTTCGACGAGATCGTCAGGGCCGAATGCGTCCGGATCGATCGCCTCGGCTGCGGCCTCGATTCGGTCGTCGACAGCTGCAGGGGAGTCAAGCCCGGCGTCAGCGGCGCCCTCCAGCTTGGGAATTGCCTGTTGGAGCCACGGGCGGAGGGAAGCCGGGCGATCGACGACGTCTGCAAGGCTGAGTGATTCGTGTTCGAACGTCTGGAGTTGCTCCCAGAGGCCGTGTTCGATATCGAGTTGCCAGCAGAACTCCAGTAGCCATGGGAGGTCAGTGTGATAGCCACGGCGGCGCCCCAGCTCTTCATACAGGATGAGTGGGAGTTTCGTATCGTCTCGATCGCGGTCCAGCAGATTGAGGAACAGGGGCTGGAGGTGATCGATATGGGAGTCCGCGATCGCTTCGCGGAACTCTTTGAATCCCGATGTAGTGTTTGCGAGTTCGTGAGCGTAGGACTCTAAGCCCGCTAATTCGCCGGTGGCGACGCCGATGAGTTTCAGCAGGTGGGACTTCCCTGAGCCGAAGGTCGCATGGACATACCGGAAGCGGTGCTCAACGTCGTCGTTTGCGATGATCGCGGCGGTCTCTTTGAGAACGCGCTTTGCGCTGTCGGTCTCGTAGAACTCGTCGATGTCCGTCTCGATCTGGTCGGTTTTGTCGACCTTTTGAATCGGTTCGAGTTCGCGGGTTGGCTGGCGGTCCGGCGGAAACAGGTCAGCGAGCGTGTCGAATTCAGACATCGGTCAGGTACCCCGCATTCACTTTGTTGCCGATTCGGTGGGCCGGGTAGTAGTGGCGTGCTTGTTCATTGAAGAAGCTGAGTCGCCCGCCGACGACTGAGCCCGGGAAGGGAATGCCGACGGTTGTGTTGATGTTTTTCCGATCGAGTTCATCCAGCAGTTCCGACGCCCGGGTGAAGGGGTAGAGACTCCCCAGGTTCAGCAGGACCAACACTGACGAGCGCTCATTCTCGACGGCGCCGGTCTGGATGTATTCTGCGATGAGGCCATCGACCAGTTCAGCGGCGAGGTTCCGTTCGAGGGTATCCTCGACGGCGGCCGTCTCGACGCGATCGAGCGGGCCGAGGTCGATGCTGGTTTCGAAGGCGTCCGTCTCAGGCATGAGTCCGTCGAGCCGGATGGTTGTGACCGTTACATCGGTGCCCGCAGTGTCGGTGACGTCCTCCCACTCTTCGAGATCTCCGTCCGGGTTGGTTGCCCATGTTTCGAGGCGCTTGGTAAGACGGTGTTCGACGGGCGGATCGACAGGCACCATGACGAACGGATTCCGAATCCCGCGGCGCTCCCCACGAGCGAAGTCGACGAGCTCTCTGGTGAATGCCTTCAGTGGGTTCTTCTTTTTCTCCTGGCTCATCGGACGATCACCCCGCCATCGACATCGATCAGCTCCAACTCCTCAGTGTCGAAGGACTCAATGTGGGCTCTGAGTGCGTCATCATCAGCATGGAGGAGCCCAACGCCGGTCAGTTCCTTCGGTGCCTTGCCGTCGACGACGCGATCGAGCGTGGTGAGGGTCTCTCGGCGCTCTTCGACGGTTGCTGTGGTCAGGCTGTCCCACTGCAGAGAGCCATCAAGTCGGCCTAGGATGCTCGTTAGTGTACTCGTGTCTCGGGTGCCTGGCTCCGGATCAGTGAGGCCCTCCATGGTGGTCGTGATTCGCTCGACAGTTCTCCTGAAGGTTCGAAGTGGGTCCACGTATGTGACTCTGAAACCGTCTCTGACCGTCGGTGGAAGGTCCATTGGCTCTATCAGCCAGGCATAGTCCTCCAGATCCGTCTGGAGTGACGCAATGCCGGTTTGTGTCTGCTGGTCAGCCCAAGCGTCGGTGAGGTTGTTGATTGCGTCAGTGCGTGCATCGAGGTCGCTGACGAAGGAACTCCAGCCATCGTCGGTCCACCAGTCCGTGTCGGTTGTAGCGCCGACCTGGTCGGTGAGTGACTGGAGGTCAGCATGGACGTCCTCGCCAAGCCACTCCACGCCCCGGAGTTCCGGTCGGGTGAGGGCTTCGAGCTGGAGCAGGAACGGGAGGCGTTCTTCCCAGTGGGTTTCGGCCATGGTCAGGGTCTCCCGGTCTGTCTCCATTTCCTCGACCAAGTCTCTGAGGTCGCCCGTGTCGACGGACGTGGCTTCGTCCTGCCGTTCAGCGGCGGCGGCTTCGATGTCTCGGGCGGTTGAGGCAAGCCGATGGATCAGCGTGTTCACTGCTGCCGTTTCGAAGGTAGTCTCTGCTTTGACGCTGGCGTCGCTTTTGAGGCCGTTGGCCCGGGTTTCGATGCTTTCCAGCTGCTCGACGAAGTTGATGTAGCCCTGATTCTCGCTTTCAGTGGGCTCGATGATGTCATGGTCGACGAAGACG
This sequence comes from Halobacterium jilantaiense, assembly GCF_900110535.1. Classification (NCBI taxonomy): domain Archaea; kingdom Methanobacteriati; phylum Methanobacteriota; class Halobacteria; order Halobacteriales; family Halobacteriaceae; genus Halobacterium; species Halobacterium jilantaiense. Next base: position 10,281 of record NZ_FOJA01000002.1, on the reverse strand, counting down.
TCCTTCGCTCGCTCTCCCACCGGAACCGTCGATAGCGTCAGATTCGTGTGTTGACGCGGGCTGAGGAGCGCGTCGAGTTCGACTGGTTCGCCTTCGACGGTCGTGAGTCTGAACACGCCCGCTCGACACAGCCCCCACAGCACGGCCAAGAGGGCTGGCGATGGATCTTCGCCGGTGGGCGTCTCCACGCTGAAGAGTGGTTCGTCGGCGATTGCCCGATCCAGAATCGTGGCGACGTCGACGCCGTCCTCGCTGTCTTGGATTTGGGTTCCGATGAGCTTTCGCACCTCGAAGGCGATATCGCCGAAGGTTGCGATGTCGCCGGTCGACTGTTCCGGAACGCCGATGGTGTTGGCCCATCCCGGGAGCGGATCTTCATCATCGATCTGGCTGAGTTCGTTCAGGTGCGATTCGGTAATCCGAGCGAGTTCTGGGTGGAAGTAATCCGGATATGTCTCGGAGACGTACTCCGATAGCGCATTGTCGATGGTTGTGAACTCGTCAGCTTGGACGGTGAAGTCGCCCTTTGAGAGGGCTGCCTGGAGTTTCTCCCTGACGCGATTTGCTGCGTCACTTCGATCTCGAACGACCGATTCCGGTGGGTTCGTTTTGCTCGTTGCTTTTTCGAGTGCCCACCACTCCGTGAGTTGCGAGCGGAGCTCGTCGATTCCTTCCGCTTCGAGTTCCCAGTAGAGTTTGTCTTTGGCGACGCTGTCGTCCTCAGCGTCCGGTCGCAGTCCTCGAATAATGACGTCGACGTCAAAGACGGTGGACTCACTATCACTGTAGGCAGTGTCGAGAGCCGTCCCGTCGATATCGAATGCATAGCCGACCGGATAGGTGGTGTCGTCCTCATCGGCTTCCCAGTCATACCCTGTCGGGAGGCCCAGGTCAGCGACGATCTCTCCCCAGAGGTGATTGTCGAGCGACGAGATGATCTCGTCCCACTCCGGCTCGGTTTCGTACTCCCGTGCATCGGAGATGAGGCGCTGCTCTTCACGATCGGTGAGTCGGAGGTCGGCGCCGTCCGTGCTGGTGTCCGGGCGGATGTACTTCTCGAGGCTTCCCTCCAATGAGGTTCGGACTCTCTGCTGGACGTTCGAGCGGATCTCCCCTTCCAGGTCGTCCATGATCGCCGTCGCGATGTTGGAGTCTGTTTGGGGAATCATCTCGGGGACGTACGACAGCAAGAGGACTGCCTTGGCGACTTGCAGGTCGAATTCGTCGGTCTCCGGGTCGTTTCCGATATCCTCGATGACCTCGGTCTTTTCCTGAATGATGTCTTTCAGCTCGTACTGGACGAGGTTGTAGAAATCCACCAGGCTGATGACCGGCATGTCGCCGTCTTTCTTTGCCCATTCGGCCCGTAGCCCAGCGACCAAAGCGAGGACCGCGCGGGCGGTTCCTGAGAAGATCGATTTTGTGGCGTCGGGGAGCAGCTCTCGCAGGTTCGAGAGGATTTCCATGAACAGCGCCGGCTGGTAGGGAAGCAGCGGGTAGTACTGGCTGAACTGCTCGTCGTCGATGTCGTCCAACCCGGGGGTCGTGTTCTGGGTGACCTCCCGATAGGTCAGCATGATTTTCGGATCAACTGTCGCCGTCAGGGCGTTGTTCTGGATCCATTGGGCGCCCTCCTCGGATTTGGCGAGAAGGCGCTGTTGGACGATCTCTCCGGCATGGCGGCTTGGGAGTTCGTACTGCTGGGGGAACCGGTCTTTGAGAATCCCGAAGTTGAGCTGTTTGACGGCGAGCCCAGGTTGGACGTCCTCGATTTCCGATTGGGCTGTTACGACTGAGATGATGTTGCCATTGCCGACGTCCTTGATTCCCTCCGCAAGCGCGTTGAGTTCGGAGAGGCGCTGGTAGTTCCCACCGATGAACAGGGTGACCTCGTCCATCAGGAGGGCGATTTTCACCGGGCGGTCGTACTGGGCTTCGAGCTCTTGGCGGTAGTCTTCGATCTTTTTGACAGCGAGCTCTTGCCCGATCTTCTTGTTCTGGATGTCGGCAAGGTTGTCGACCATCCCGGTGGCTCGTTCTGTGAGGTCCGGGAGGACGATGTCTGAGAGGATCTGGTACTGCCGAACAGCGTCCCAGTCATAGTCGGGATTGTTCACCCCTTCTCCAGCGAGGATATCGTTCAGCAGTTGTTCGCGCTGGTCCCAGACATCACGGGTATCAAACAGCCCGCCCGTGCGCTGGAACTCCTCTTCGAAGAAGGCGACATCGAGGCGTTCGCCGAGCTCGCGTTGTTTGTATACCTCCTGTAGGACGATTTCGCTGAAGCTCTGTTCGCGAACACCCTGGTACTGGAGTAGGTTGATCGACAGGGGGACGATGACTGTGTCGTCATGGAGGCCGCGCCATTGCTCGCCGAGCTCGGGCTCGGCGTGCTTGTCGTCGAAGCGCTCCCAGGCAGATTGACCGTCGTGGGCTTCGACCTGTGGCGTATCAAGCAGGAGGTCCAGGGCAGTAAGCAGGTGGCTCTTCCCGCTGCCGTAGTAGCCATATAGCCAGTGGTTTCGCTCGTCGGCGTCGGGGGTGTCCTCCCTGAAGTGGGTGAACAGGTCCTCAAGGAAGTCAACGGTTGCGTCCGTGAGGTGATAGTCGTCGAGGTAGCGTTGGTAGAGGAGTTCCCGCTCCTCGGCGTCGTCCTCGACTTCCAGGTCCCGGTCGATTCGGATCGATTCCTCGAACTGCGGGTCAGGGTCGTCAAACAGGTGTTCGTCGTCGATCATGCTGTTGTCCCGAATTTCGCGTAGAAGTCCTCGACCGGCTCGTACCAGAGACGCCCATGGGACTCATGGGTGCTCCACCGAGTTGATTTGGTGAGCCGGTCGCTTTGGGGGCTCCAGAACGGTTGTGGTTGGAAGAGATACCGCCATCCCAGCGGGTTCTGTAACCACTCATCGTCCAACTGTTGCCACGACCAGTAAGCCGCTGTCTCAAGGGGGACGTCGCCGATGTTGGGGACGTCGCCGTCGGTTCCCTGTTTGGATTGGATCACACCGATTGAACGCAGGGCGCTCCGGAAGTTCGTCCCCCACCGGTCTTTCGTCGAGTCGGAGAAATCCAGCGGCGAGCCGTCTGTATGGCGGAACTGGTCCAGAAACGCGATAATCTGCTCGTTGGAGAAATCAAGGCTGCTAACGCTCTTTCGCTGGAGTTGCTGGATGTACTCATGCAGGACATAGCGGACCACGGCGTCCTCGGCGACGAGGTAACAGAACAAGACTTGGTGTTGGTCCCGTTCTTTCCGGCATGCATCCAGCACCGCCGGGAGCTGACTGAGCGGTGGGAGTCCCCCGCCGGCTTCCTGCAGTCGTGGTTTGATCGCGTTGTAGGCGCGTCGGGAGCCTTCGACGGTCAGCCGGCCCGCCTTTCGTTGTTCGAGCCACTCGTCGTTGGTCGTCTCCCAATCTCCACATTCGTTATACAGTTCGACGATGGCCCGTGTCTGTTCCAAATCCAGGCTCGCTGCGACGAGCCCGATATGTGTCTCGTCCGGACTGAAATGGCCGTTCAGGGAGCCGAACTCGAAATTCCCCGATGGCCGGCCGTCTGGCATACGCTGTAAGGGGAGAGGTGTTCACTTAGATGTTCTTGTCCTGAATCACTTTGACAATGGACAATCGGCTGCCGTCTTGCCATGCGAAGGTTCATGTAGGCTCGGGGGGAGTTTGCATACAATTGTGTCTGGGTCCGATTCATCTTCCCGGAAAGCTCAACTCGACAAGGCAGAACGTGAACATCTCGAGGACGTTGTCGAGGAATTACGCGCGTTGGTCGAGCGTGAGGTAGAATACGAACTCGAACAGCAGTACGATCTGTCTGAGCGAGAGGGTGGTGAGGGGCTTTCCGATGAGGAGCAAGCAGTGCGTGAGGATTTGGTTGATGCTGTGGAGCAGGAGAATCCCGGCGACAAATCCTGGGAGTGGGCCTACGAGCAGTATCTAAGTGGCGTTGGCTATACGTTCGTCAATCGGCTCGCGGCGCTACGCTGTCTGGAGGTTCGTGGCTTCATCGACCAGCCTGTGACCCAGATCGGGGAGTCAGGAATGACGCCCGCGGCCGAGCAGGTGGTTGCCAATCGATTTGATTTGGGACCCGATGAGGCGGTTATTACGGCGTATGAGCAAGCATGTGAGCGGTTTGATGACGAGATCGAGATTCTCTTCGATACGAACTCACCCTATTCGGTGTTGGATGTCGACGCCGGGTTGTTCGAGGATGCAGTCGAGCAGTTAGACGAGATTCCCGCGGAAGTGTGGCGCGCTGATGACGTGCTGGGCTGGGTGTATGAATACTACAACCGCCCGGTTGTCGAATCGCTCGACGCCAAGAACTCGCTTGATCCAGAGGACGTCGGGCCGGCGAACCAGTTCTACACGCCCCACTGGGTCGTTCGGATGCTGACCGACAATTCGCTGGGCAAGCTCTATCTCGAATCGACTGGGCAAGAGGACGCGATTCCCGAGCCGGAATCGTTGTCGCCCGAGCAGCGCAAAGAGCGGTTAGTGACCCCTGAGGACTCTCCGAGCGTTCCGGAGCTCTGTACGTACCTCATTCCCGATGAGGAGGCCGGAGAGGCTCCGGAGTTTGATCACCCACGGGAACTGCGTGTCATCGACCCTGCCTGTGGCAGCGGGCATTTCCTCCTCTATGCCTTCGACATTCTCGAGCGGATTTGGTGGGAAGAGACGGATCTGGATCGTGCGGAGATTCCGGCGAAGGTGCTAGAGCATAATCTGTATGGCGTGGACATCGATCTACGGTCCTGCCAGCTCTCAGCGTTCAACCTTTATCTAAAGGCCCGAACGCGAGCTGAGGAAGAGGACGGCAACTTCGAAATGCCTAACGTCGGGATTGTCTGTGCTGATGCTCGGGTTGCAGAGATCGACGAGGGGGCAGCGGTGCTCGACAAGATAACCGGCGAGGGAAGTGAGCTGCGTGAGGCACTGAACAACATTATCGCGACGTTCCGCCAAACGGAAGCACTGGGTAGTCTGCTCGACGTGAGTGGGACGCTTGAGGAAGTGTTCGATTCGACGAAGACGCAGAGTGAGCTGGGCGACTTCCAGCAGGGCGATCACCAGTCACTCAATTCGTTCCTCAAAGCGCTTCGACGGGCCGTAGAGGAGCGGACCAGTGATTCCTTCGGCGAGCAGAACCTACGGAGTTTCTTGAATCTGCTTGTTGTGTTGACCCAGGAGTACGATACGGCATTGATGAACCCGCCGTATGGGTCGGGAGGGCGTATGCCCGACGCCGTTCAGGAGTATGTTGAGGAGAACTACGAGTATACGACGGAATACTACATAAACTTCTTCGAGGTCTGCGATAGGCTTGCAAAAGCGGACGGCCGAACCGGGATGCTGGTCCCCTGGTCGTTCATGTTCAATAAGTCCTTCCAAGACTTCCGAGAGGATTTCGTTGGTGAGCGGGGAGCCTTCGACTTCTTTTCCGAATTCGGTTACGATATCCTGGATAATGCAACAGTCGGAACGGTCGGGACTGTAGTTCGGTCTGAAGCAGAAAGTGGTCAGTCTGGAACATTCATTCGTCTTCCGGACGTGGAAAAGGCTGAGAAAGAGGGGAAGTTCCTCACCACCTCTTTCAACACTCTGGCAAGTGATGTCCAGAGGCTGTATAACCGATCCCTGTCCGAGTTCGACAAGGTACCAGGTACTCCACTCTCTTACTGGGTTCCAAAAGACCTGAGAGAACTATATCAATCAGAGACTGTCTTGGATGCGGATAATGCTGGTATCGATGGACGCGAAACGCTTGGCGATATTAAGCAGGGAATTGCAACCGCAGATGACTCCCGTTTCGTGCACCAATTCTGGGAAGACAATTCATCTGACTGGGTCCCCTTTGCGAAAGGTGGTGCAGACGCGTGGCTTCTGCCTCGGACGAAGAATACCCTTCTCTGGGGAGAAGACGGAACTGAAGTCTCTAGATATCCCAAATCCTACCCACGTAACACACAGTATTACTTTAACGAATCTCTCACATACACGGTTGCTAAGCGTAGTGGTCGTCGTTTTGGCTATCTACCAGACTCCTCTGTATTTGGTCACAAGGGTTCAGTATTAGTCCCCGACCGAGCAATCTGGAACGCGCTCTCATATACGAATAGCCACCTCTTCACCTACCTCATGCTCACACAGACCTCCGAACGAATGTGGGAGGTAGGGTTCGTCTCAAAGGTCCCTTGGCGCGAGGAACTGGAAGAACTCGACGAACTCAGTACTCTTTCTCGCGAGGCAGTAGGTCATCTGATTTCCAAACGGCAGTACGACTTCGTCTCACCGCACTACAACGGCCCCCTCTTACTAGACGCACTCGGCGTTGACGATCCACTGGGGAGCTACGATCACCCGCACCGTGAACTACGTGAGGACCTTGAGCTGGATGAACCGGCTGAGAAAGCTTCTCCGTCTGAGTCACTTCGTCAAACCGGAACTGCTGCTGCAAAGCACCTCGAACGGGTCGAAAAGAACCTCCAGATCTGTGCAAACAGCATAGATGAGGCAGTCTTCGACTGCTTCGGCATTACTGACGAACAGCGTGAAACGGTTCTTCAGGAGATTGCCTTACGAACCATTGAGAATCCACGTACGCAGGAGGAGTACGACCCTGACTCGATCACCGAACCCTCTGATGACTTCCCTGAACAAGTCAAGGATCTGCTGCTGCACTTCACTCTTCGCGCAGTCCAGGAATCCGACGATGGCATAATTCCCACCTCCTCGATCGAAGGAAAAGAAGACCTTCTTGCCCACATTGAGGCAGAGTTTGCGCGAGTTTGGGGCGAACATGCTGAGGACCGACTTGCCGAAGTAGACGATATCCTCGGAAGTCAGAGCGCCGCTGAAGAAGCCTACCCCAATCTTCGGACGTGGCTCGAAGAGGATCTCTTCGACTATCATGTCAAGAAGTTCGATAGAACTCCGATCCTGTGGCGCTTCACCACCGAGCGGCTCGTCTCTGACGTCGAGAGTCAAGGGTTCGGCTGCCTGATTGACTATCACCAGCTGGATGCAGGAGTATTCGACCGGTTGCAGAACAACTACCTCGATCCACGGAAAGATACGCTCCGTGATCGCCGCCGGGCCGCAAACCGCCGGCGGAATAATGACTCGCTCTCCACCACAGAACAGTCGGAAGCAGCACAAGAGTACGCTCGCTACGACAACGAGCTCACCCAAATCCAGGAGTTCGAGGACGCCATGGCTGACCTCGCACAGCCTTCGCCCCGTGAGTTCTCTGAGGACAACCAGGAGACGGCCGCCGAGGCCGCCGAGCGTGTCACCGAGTTCCGAGAGCGAACCGAACAGCGGCTCGACGTCGTCGATGAGCTCGCGGAAATGGAGGATGTCGACTTAGGCGAGTTATTCACGGGGAACTTCTACGAGAAGGTCAACGAGCAACGCGAGGAGTGGATCGACGCGCTCGTGGACCTCGAAACGGCGTTCGAGGCCTACGCAGCGGACACAAGCGAGCCTGTCGAGGCTCATTTGTACGACCTGTTCAACTACTTCGCTGACGATCTGCTCGGCAGCTCGCACTTCGCGAGCAACGGGATCCTCTACATGACGTACTACTTCGACAAGCTCGAGAATGCCGACCAGACCAGCCTCGACGGTGCGGGCGTCTCCGAAAGAGAGCGGCTCATCTCCCAGCTGGCGAGCGATGTCGACGAATACATTGGTCTCGGGGAGAACATCGCTCACTCCTGTGGCGCAATCTCCAGCGAGATCTCCGATGAGTGGGCCGACCGTGCTCTCTCAGAGATCACGACCGCTGGCTACCGACCGAACCACAAACATGGCGTCGCGATCAACATCACGCCGCTTGCCGACCAGAATATCGTCCCGCGTACCGTCGAGGACGACGTCCTCTAACAGATGTACGAGCCAGGAGACCGCGTTCGGATCAACGACCAACCGGCCGAAGTAATCCGCACCGACAGCGTCGGCGATATCGAATATCTCCGGGCCTACATCGAGGGTGTCGGCGCCAAGACGGTCTCCGTCGCCGACGTCGAGATCACGCCGATCGGGAGCCAACTGGACGACCTCACAGAAAACTTTGAGCAGTTCCACCCAGCTCATGAAGCCGTCGACGCCGAGCGCTTCGACCTCCGGATGGAAGCACTCAATCTAACAATCGCCCACGAACAAGGCCAACTGCTCTCGATTTCGAACTCGCTGGTCCGACTGGAGCCGTACCAACTTGCCTGTGTCAACGAAGTCATGGAGTCGCTTCGACAGCGGGCGCTCATCGCTGATGACGTCGGGCTGGGCAAGACCATTGAGGCAGGACTCATCCTGAAAGAGCTCCATGCACGGAATCGTGCCGACAGCGTGCTGTTCGTCGTTCCGGCCCATCTCCAGAAGAAGTGGGTCCGGGACATGGACCGGTTTTTCGACATCGACCTGACCGTCGCCGACCGAGCGTGGGTCGAGGGCGAACGCCGACAGTTGGGCGACGCGGCCAACATCTGGGACCAGGACGACGTCCAGCTGATCACGAGCATGGCGTTCCTCCGGCAGGAGGAGTTTCAACCCCCCTTAGAGGAGGCCTTCTGGGACGTCGTCGTCATCGACGAGGCCCACAAGGCCGCCCAGCGTGGGGACAGTCCCTCCGTCACCTCACAGATGGCCGAACGCGTGGCACATAATTCCGAATCACTGTTGCTGCTAAGTGCGACGCCCCATGACGGGAAAGGGCAGGGGTTCCGGTCGCTGATTAGCTATCTCGACCCACTCCTCGTCGCCGAGGACCAGGAGTTGAGTCGGGAGACCGTCGAGCAGATGATGATTCGTCGAGGTAAGCAGACCATCTACGACGACAACGGCGAGCGGATCTTCCCCAACCGAGACGTCCGGACGATGACGGTGTCGATGACGCCCGCTGAGGAGCAACTGTACGAGGGCGTGACGACGTATGTTCAAGAGGTGTACAACCGCTCGGAGCAACTCAACGAGCCCGCTGTGGGCTTTGCGATGGCACTGATGCAGAAGCGCCTCGTCTCCAGCGTGGGTGCGATTCGGGAAACGCTGCGTCGACGCCTGCAGGGGTTGTTGGATGAAGGCGGCGCCAATCAGGAGCTATCCGAGGATGCAGAAGCGTATCTCGACGGCGAGGACTTAGAGGAGAACGATCGGGAGGCCGCCGAGCAGGAACTGGAGACCCTGACAGTGGTGAAGGGCGATGACGCCCTGCAGACAGAAATCAAGATGCTCCAGGACCTGGTGAGTCAGGCTGAATCGATTCCGGTCGACACGAAAGCTCAGCAGGTCAAGCGCTACATCCAGCAATTGCTGGAAGAAAACCCTAACGAGAAGCTGTTACTGTTTACAGAATACCGAGATACCCTCGATTACCTGTTGGAGGAGGTATCAGACCAGCCCTGGGCGGAGGAGATTCTGGTGATCCACGGCGACGTCGATAAGGACGACCGACAGCAGATCGAGGATCAGTTCAACCACGGCGAGCCTCGGCTTTTGTTTGCGACTGATGCAGCCAGCGAGGGGATCGACCTCCAGCACAGCTGCCATATCATGGTGAATTACGAGCTCCCCTGGAACCCCAACCGCCTGGAACAGCGGATCGGCCGAATCCACCGCTATGGACAGGAGAAGGAGGTCAAGGTCTGGAACTTCCAGTTCGAGGGGACACGAGAGGGTGAGATTTTCGAGTTGTTGCAGGACAAGGTCGAGAATATTCGCTCCCAGGTTGGGTCGACCGCAGACGTGCTGGGGATGCTTGACGACATCAACATCGACGACCTGATCATGCGGTCGCTCCAGAACGAGGAGCCCCCCGAAGCGACCGCGGCGGAGTTAGAGGAGCTCATGGAAGAGCGTGAGCAGACTCTGCTTGAGTGGTACGACCGTAGCCTGATCGATCCAAGCACGTTCGACGCTGAGAGTCGCGAGCGGATTCAGGATATAATGGATGAATCGGCCGACGTGTTTGGGACGGAAGCCGATATCCGGGCCTTTGTCGAGCGGGGGTTGGAAGCTTTCGGTGGGCGCCTTGAGAAGCGTGGTAACCAGCTGTATGATGTCTTCCTGCCAGCGTCGCTCTCAGAGACTGGTGCCGAAACCCAGCGTGGACCCGTAACCTTCTCCCGGGAATTCGCGATGGATCATCAGGGAATCGAGTATCTCTCCCCCGACGATTCGGTCGTGTTGGGACTGCGCGAACGATTGTCGGCCGGTGAGGACGGAGTTGTCGGGTTGAAGCTCTTGCCATTCATTGAGAACC